>JAKAXP010000240.1 GCA_021816545.1 Bacteroidota bacterium | reverse complement strand
ATGCACCCGGGTATATGATCTGGACATTTATGATAGGAGGCGTGAATTTCGGCATCAACTCGGCACTAAGGCTCCGGTAGCTTATATAGCCGAGGATTGAAAGAACCGAAAACAGCACTATCACATATATCGGTCGCTTGATTGATATTTCTGAGATTTTCATTCGTGGTTCATTTAGTCAGAAGAGAACGTTGCTTTCTTACGAATCCTGGTTTTACCGGCCTGCCTTATTCTTAACAACCACTCCGTCAGATACATTGATAAGCCCTGATACTATTATGCTGTCACCGGCCTGGAGCCCGTCAAGTATCTCCACCTTATTGCCTGTCATTGACCCCACTGTTACTATCTGTTCAGAAGCCCTGCCTCCCTTGACTCTGTAAACCTTTGCATTCTTCACGCTTCCGGTTATGGCGCTCCTGGCTATCATTATCACTTTCTGATCAGCTTCAATATCAAAATTGGCAGTTATGTACATTCCGGCTTTAAGCCCCTTTTTCTCCTGGCCGGAAACAGATATTTCAACCGGGTAATTAAGTGACCTGTCAGCCTTTGACCCGACGAACGTAATTATTCCGGCGTATTCTTCTCCGGGGAATGCATCACACTTAATTCTCACATTCTGTCCCTTCCTCAGAAGAAGGACCTGCCGTTCCGTGACGTTGCACCATGCTTTGAGCTGTGAGTCATCAATAATGTCGAAGAGCCTTGCGCCCGGATTGAGATAAGCTCCGACTTCAACATACCGCTTTATTATAGTGCCTGAAATAGGCGACTTGATCGTTGCATCCGCAAGACGGCGCCTGCTGCTGACGTACCTGCTTTCGGCTGCAATAAACTGCGTTCTAATGGTTTCAAGCTGCTGGTCAGTCACTCCGCCAGTTTTATTCGCGTTTGTAAAACGCTCGAGGTCTGTCTTAAGAGCGTTGTAAGCTGCTTCACTTGCAGTAAAATCAGCCTTCAGCATCTCATCATCTGCCTGGACAAGCACCTGTCCCCTGCTCACCCGGGTGCCTTCATCGGCAAATACTTCGAGTACCCGACCGGATACGTCAGAGACAAAAGACAGCTCACGCACAGGTTCAAGGGACCCGTTGGATGAAAAGCTCATGTTTGCCTGTTCTTCCCTCACCACATCCATACCAACCGTTACACTTGTCGAGGCCCCGGAGGCAATCTGCGTTTTTTCCAGGCTGCGTTTTTTATTCATTACCAGGATTACGACAATTAATGCTACCAGACCTATTACCGTGATAATTGAAATATATTTTTTCATGATTTTGAAGATATTGCCTCCCCCTGGTGAGCTGGCGCCCCTTCCGGTTCAGCATTGTCCGTATTATTTGTTTTTTCTTAAATATTCATGCCGGATAAATCACCTTACAAGCTCCCTGATTGTACCGTTGGCCTTATGCAGCTCCACGTAAGCCTTCATGAAATTATTGAGTGCATCCGCATAGCTCATCTGCGCCTGTACCAGCGAAGAGTTTGAGTTCAGCACATCTGACATGGAAGCAATTCCCTGCGAATAGTTCTTCTCGGTGATGCGGTAGACCTCTTCCGCAAGAGACATATTGGCTTTCTGGACCTGGATGGCGTTGCGGCTGTCTTCAAGCTTCAGCATTGCATTCCTGTATGCCATATTCAGTGACTGTTCAAGAATGACTCCGTCTTCCTTGATCTTGAGGATTTCAAAGTCAGCCTGCCTGATCTTCGAGCTTCTTGAAAGCCCTCCGAACAAGGGGATCCTGAGATTCAGACCTGCCATTGATGATCCGTACCAGTAATTGGTCTCCCCTCTGAAAAATTCATCTGAAACACCATTATAGTTATAATTTATCATAGCTGTCAATACCGGGAAACTTTCATAAACAGCTGCCTTCCTTTGCAGAAGCTGAAGGTTTTCCTGACGGGTCAGCATTTTGTACGATGTATGGAGACCAGGGTCGAAATCCCCTGAATTCCCGGTTTCAGCCTGGCTCTCAAATGCCTCAAGATTAATCTTTTCAATATCCAGCTGACCTGAAATATCCATTCCCATCTGCAGCTTCAGCAGGTTTTTCTGTACCTCAACTGCATTCAGGACTGATGCCCTCTGTGTGGCCATGTTCGTCCTTGTGACCTTTAACCTGTCGAGATCAACCTTCCTGATCAGACCGCTTGCATAACCGGTCTCCATCGCGGCCAGTACAGAATCAAGAATTTCAATGCTTCTGCCAAACATGCCGGCAGCGTATTCTGTTGCCTGGATCGCATAAAACAGATTGGCAGTCTGACTGATAACATCTTCCTCCCTGGCTTCGGCGGCAAGTGACGTAAGCTCCTCAGCCGTTCTGGCGATATCAACAGCGTTGAATAGTGAGAAGTTGATTATCTGCTGATTAAGGGCAGCTCCTATACCGGCCGAAAAGTTGGTCCCCATTTCAATTGTCATATATTTGGCAGCGTTGGGATCCTGCATATTCGGAGGAAGAAATTCATTTATGAAATTGGGCATGATAAACCTGGATTTCTGAATGTTGTAGTTCAGGTTACCGGTACCGGATACCTGTGGCAATAATGCGCCAAGTATCTCATGCCTGGCCTGATTTGATTTTTCCCTGTCAAACTGAGCCTTTCGTATATTATGATTGTTTTCGAGGGCAAACTTCAGGCAGCCCTGAAGATCATAAACCTGCTGTGCACTGATATTGAAGCACAGGCAGGTTATTACCGTTAATAGGATAGTCCTGGCTTTATTCATTGTCTATCGGTATTTTGTGAGTTTGAATTTTCATCTTCAAGCAGCCTCTGTCCCTTTGGTGTTACAACCGCATGAAGGTGGTAGTCTATCATTGATGTGAAATAGTCTTTCGCTGAATAATCACTTCTCGTCATGACACTGCTGATAAAAAAACTGACAACAGATGTTATGAAAAACCTGCTGATCATTTCAATATCAATATCCTGTCTGTACAGCTTTTCTCTTTTCCCCTTTAAAAGGTTTTTCTTCATGCCTTCAAGGAAAGACCCAAACCCTGCCTTATGCTGGGTTCCTGAAATTTCAGGAAACATCTTTCTCAGATCATTGAAAAAGACCGGGCTCATGGAATGAAATACCTCCCCCATACCGTAAATGCCTGATTTGAATCCGTCTATTGCATTGATCTCCTCAGCATACATTATGGCGATCTTTTTTTCAAGGTCATTTACAAAAGTCTGCAGACAAAACATCAGGAGCCCTTCTTTTGAATCAAAATGATTATACAGGGTCTTCTTCGTAACACCTGCTCTGTCTGCAATTTCATCGATCGAAAGATGAAGTCCAAACTGTCTGAAGACTTCCATGGTCTTTACAGCGTATTTCTCTTTCCTTACTGTCATTGAATTCCTGAGTCGTGTTCAGTCCAAAATCATCTGCGAATATACACTATTTATATTATTTTAGTGTAATTCGTATATTTTATTTCAGGAAACACTTTACCCAACCTGAGTCCGCCGGGGAACAGGAATTGCAACAGGATGGGTTTGCTGATTATCTTAACAACGGAGCAATCCTCTGATGATCGCCGTCATTTGGCGCCGGAACAAGGCCCAGGATACCTGTCACAATATTATAAATATCAACATTGTACAGCGTATCAACACTTAATCCCTTCTTAAAGGCTGGCCCCTCGGCATAAAAGATCGAATGCATGTCTATGCACTGAAAGTCATAGCCATGGTCACCCCGGGTATCACCCCGAGGGTCAGGCCTGATCCCTGCCGTCCACCCCGGATCTGCAACAAGCACGACCTGAGGTATTCGCGGATGGGTGCCATAATGCCATCGTGGCGGCAGTTCTTCCCTTTTATATGCCTTCATCCCCCGCTGTACATTAAGCAGCAGAAGCACACTGTCAAGCTTGCCTTCGGCCGGCTCCACGGCCCAGACCGGATTGCCGCCGTAAATCCT
>JAKAXP010000239.1 GCA_021816545.1 Bacteroidota bacterium | reverse complement strand
AAAAGCATGTACCTCAGCTCGGCATACTTTCTGCATACTGGTTCAATTGCCGGATTATTGAGCTCATCCGGTGAGGGGTTGTACATTTCAGTGCTTTTTGCCGGAATATTCCGGTTATTGTCTTCCTTGGGGCCCATCTCTGATAGTCCCCAGCCCCATGGCAGAATAGTCCACCATGTACGTCCGTGCGACCTGAATGAAGGACAGAAGGCTCCGAACTGGAACCATCTTGCATACATCTCGCCTGTCCGTCTGTTCCCCGGGTAGAATCCGCCTATGTCAGAGCCCCAGAAGGGTGAGAGGCTGAGTGAGTGGTTTATTCCCACGGCAATCTGCCCCTCAAGTGTCTTCCATGATGATTCGGTATCGCCTGACCATACCCATCCGCCCCACTGTGCAACTCCCAGGTGACCGTTCCGGTGGAGGCTCCACGGCCGGATATCCGGCTGCGTGAAAACAGGTCCCTCATAATAAAGCCTGTGCCTGGTTATCCTCTCATAAAGGTTGAACCAGTCACCCTCATCAGGCCACCATGCATCTATTCCGGTCCTGACAAGGTCAAGATGCCGGTTCCAGTATGTGAGCAGGTGGCTCTCATCGGTGACATCACCTTCACGGGGAGGTATCGTTCCGTGAAGAGTCGGCAGCCTGTCCCTGTCGTATGGGACGATATGGGTTATCACCTTCACATTGAGGTCATGCAGATCAGAAATCACCTCCGCCGGTTCTCTTTTGAAAACCAGTGGATTGAACTCAAACGACGGTTGTTCGGTGTTCCAGCCGCGGGGGCAGAACCCGGTTCCAAGATAGATGACGGCATCGAGCGGAATCTTCTTTTCCCTGAATGTTCTTACGATATCCAGCATCTGGTCTTCATCCTCCAGGGTCCGGTGTGACTGCATATACCCAAGGGCATACTTCGGGGGCAGTACTGCACGGCCGGTTACCACAGACACATCTTTCATGATATCCGCGGGGTTGTCTGCATCAAATACAAAAAGGTCATAAAGTCCCGGCACAATTCGGTCAACCGGCGGTCTTCCCTGAACCTGGCTCACATATTCCCTCCTGTGCCTGAGCGAGTCACTCTTAAGGACGGGTGGCTCCCAGGGGATGAAATAGCCCGTACGGGCATCACGAAGATCAACCTGTACCCACGGTGCAGGCATGTATATACCCCAGCCGGATGTACCAATAAGAAAAGCAACCGGATTGCGCGAGCCGTAAGCGTTTGACTGCCACCTGGGGACCATTTCGTGAAGCCGTCCACGCCGGTCAAACTCAATCTTCTCGTTTTGCCAGTCCCGCCCCATTCTCGGACCACCTTCACCCATCCCCAGCACGGGGCCGTCGCCGACAAGAAATGAGACACGCCCGTCAGGGAGGAAGGTAACAACCTGCAACGTATCCGCATCCCTGTCCAGAACGGTAACCGAAAGAGGATCAGGGGTGACTTCCAGCCTGAATGACCCTACCCGGCCGCTGATATGTTTCCGGCCAGGGGTTATACTCAGGGCAGCCTTACCGGCTTCGCCTTCTGCAAGCAAGGGAGTCTGAAGGGCTGACATCTCAACATTCAGAGGCCTGAGGGTGATCCTGAGGCTGTTCTCACCTGCCTCCCTGATTTCAAGGACTGACCCTGTGCCAGCAGAAGCAATCTTTTTCGAACAGCCCGTAGAGAGAATAACCGCAAGAAATAAAAGTGAACCGGTCAGAAAGGCCGGGGGAAACATTTGGATAATGGCATTCAGAAGCGTCTTGGGAGACCTTTGGGTCATGGCATTCAGAAGTGCCCGGGGAAACCTGTGGCTCATGGCATCTGGCAATTTTAACGAAACAAGTAAGCATAAAAAAAGCTGCTCACCGCAGCTTTTATATTTTATTAACATCGTTTTTCAGGCTCCTATGAGCTTCTTGTATGCTTCGGCATCAAGAAGACCATCTGCCTCTGAGGGATCAGACAGTTCAACCTTGATCATCCATCCTTTGCCGTAAGCATCACTGTTAACAAGTTCTGCAGCTGTTTCAAGCTCTTCGTTCTTCTCCTTTACTGTCCCGCTGACAGGCATGAAGAGGTCAGATACGGTCTTGACGGCTTCAACCGTTCCGAAGACCTCGCCCTGGCCAAGCTCCTCGCCAACGGTCTCGATCTCAATGAATACAATATCACCCAGCTCATGCTGTGCAAAATCTGTGATACCTACAGTTGCTTCGTTGCCTTTGATAAGAACCCACTCATGATCCTTGGTGTACTTCAGGTTTGTCGGGACATTCATTGCTTGATATTTTTTTGTTAGACTTTGATCTTCAGATGTCAGGTTGTCAAAAATACATCTTTTTTAATATTTAAACCCTGACAAAGGCTTTTTTTCATCCGTGAACAGGCACCACTCACTGTACAAGTGTGAACCTGAGGCTGAAGCCGAAGTTTGTATTGGATGTAAGGAAGGTGTTTGCAACAAATGGGTCATTAAGTGTATGGTCTGCGTAGATCTGCAGGTTGAACCTGTCACTGAGCACATAGTCAGCAGTGGCACCTATTGTGAAGACCCTCTGCCCTGCCACCGGCTGGTTCACCTCTTCAATAAGCTTGCGGGCAAGGGTCTTGTTGTCCCTGATTGAGAAGTCAAGCTTCAGGTTAAGGTCACTCTCAAGTGCCCTTTGCCCCGTCCGTGACCGGAGGGTGATGGCAACATCGTCAAAGCGGTATCCGGCACCTATTGTTATCTCGTCATTCCTGATGTCAGCAACCTGGTTGCTTGTAAGGTTCAGGGTAACTGTGCGTGACTTGCGGTATTCAATCCTTGTTGTCAGTGAGTTCTTCCAGCCAAGGTCAATGTTGATGAAGGGGCTGAACTGCTCGTTGATTGTCACCGTGTTTATCTCGTACTGCGGAATGAAGTTCGACTTAAGGTCGCGGATGCGGCTGATTCCTGACTCGTCAGGATTATAATACAGGCTTGTGTTGAACGAACCTATTGTATATGTGGACCTGTACTGGTGTGAAAGGCTTACAGAGTTGAAAACCTTCCTCACGGCCTCGAACTTGGTCAGCCCCTCGAAGTTGATCCTCCAGTTTGGCATCATGTGAAGCATTGACGGAAACGGCGACAGTGATATTTTCTCAGGGTCCCTCTTTGTATAGGCGGCCAGGAAGGCGGGTACCAGCACCTCTCCCGAGGTAAGACCATAACCGCTTGCATAGGGCCCGGATATCTGCTCGCCGGTAACGGGATCATAGTCCGGGTCATATGAAGCATCAACCCGCATCCGCTCATCAGCCCTCCGCTGTGATATTACAGCCGTATAATCACGGAACCGCTCGAACGTCCCCGAGACATAGTCGCCTGATTTGGGTATCTTTTCAAAAGCAGTGCCCCAGGATACAACAGAAATAGTAAAGTTTCCGGTTAAACGGGTGTTCCTGGTGCTGTCCGGGAAGTTGCCGTTGCGGTCAGCCCTGAGGTAGGAAGAGAGTGTCTCGGAGTAGCGGCGGTCTGCAGTTATGTCGATGCGAAGACCCGGGAACGGCTCCACGTTGGCCCTGAGGTTTATCTGCTCGCGCTTGCTGAAGGTGGCGGCATTGTTGAGCAACGTGTCGGTGGTTATCCATCCGTTCAAAACAGCCTCATCAAAGAATCTTTCATCCGTAAGCCCCATCAGGAAGCGCCAGCCCGGCGACGCCATGCCGCCGTAGTTCTGCTGACCGAGGAATGAGGTGCCCGGCAGGTAGCCGGGAAGGATATGCCCCTGCTCGACGGTATATGTCGCCGAAACATTACGCAGCGCCATCAGGCCCCGTACAAGATACTTCCCGGCAACGCTCGCAATCCCCGGTTTCTTCTCAACCCTGCCCTTGATATCCACACTGGCGTTCGTGACATCAGTATCAGGGATGAAGTCGATCCGCATGTCTGATACCACGTCAAATTTTCCATTGACCAC
>JAKAXP010000238.1 GCA_021816545.1 Bacteroidota bacterium | reverse complement strand
GAGAATCGGCTTGAATTTAATATGCAGTCTTTGCTTTTTCCAGGCGGAACAGTTTTGTTCTTTTTATTGTCATACGGGTGCTATTCCTCATTCCAGCGGTAAGTATCAACATTAAATCCCGCCAGCGTCAGAACCCTGTCGATCACCGTCATCACCAGGTCATCAATTGTCTGCGGCCGGCTGTAAAACGACGGTGTGGCCGGGCAGATTATAGCTCCTGCCTCTGTCAGCAGCTTCATGTTGTTGATGTGGATGAGGCTGTAGGGTGTCTCGCGGGGGACTAGTATCAGGCGGCGACGTTCCTTCAGCATCACATCGGCGGCACGGGTGATAAGATCGTCAGAAACCCCGTGGGCAATTCGTCCGACCATCCCCATCGAGGCGGGACAGATTATCATCGTGTCATATGATGAGGACCCCGATGCAAACGGTGCGTTGAAGTCGCTGTTGCTCCAGAGTTTCTCGTTGCCTGAGGGGGTGTATCCGGTGCTGGTCTCGTAGCGCATGATTTCCTCGGCATTGCCGGTGAGGATTACGGCAACCTCGGCGGGCAGCAGCGGCAGCAGGTGTGCCAGTTCATCATACCCCTGCCGGGGCGTACTTTGGCCCGTCATCGGTCCGTCCGGCCCATCGGCATGCCCGGTCCGGCCAGTACCCGCTGCCGGCAGCGTGCGCAGACGCTCCAGCAGCTTCACGGCGTATATCGCGCCGCTCGCTCCGGTTATTGCTACGATTATTTTTCTGGTGTTCATCTTTACTTGTCTGAAAGTCTGAAAGTCTGAAAGTCTGAATGTCAGGGTTTTCCGAGGGACTTTATGACTCTCAGACCCTCAGACTCTCAGACCTTTACTCTTTTCCTAGCTGCTGCCTGACAATCTTCGCAATGTATTTGCCGAGGATGTCAAACTCGATGTTGACAACCGTTCCCTCCTTTATCCGGTGGAAATTGGTTACCTCCCAGGTGAATGGGATGATGGCCACATCAAATGATTTATCCTTTGAGTTAACAACCGTGAGGCTCACTCCGTTCACGCTGACGGAACCCTTCTCCACGGTGATATGTTCTGGCGACTTCGGTTCGTATTCAAAGGTGTAGTACCATGAGCCCTCTGCCTCACGCACCGAGGTGCATGTTGCGGTGAGGTCGACGTGGCCCTGAACCATATGGCCGTCAAGCCTGCCGTCGAGACGGGTGCTCCGTTCCAGGTTTACCTTGTCGCCCGGCTTCAGCAGCCCCAGGTTGGTCTTGTCGAGTGTCTCGCGGATGGCGGTGACTGTGTAGGTGTCGCCATCTTTCTTCACAACCGTGAGACAGACTCCGTTGTGGGATACGCTCTGGTCTATCTTCAGCTCATGGGTAAATGAGCACCGCATAGTAAGGTGAATGTTATCCTTTTCCTGTTCTATCCGCACCACCGGTGCAGCTTCCTCTACTATTCCCGAAAACATATTGTCTGATGTTTGTTCCGGGCAAAGATAGGAAATGTTGGGGGAAGAGGATTCAGGTTATTCCGCTTCAACTTAAAGCCACATTTTTTCCTATCTTATTATCATTAAATTCAAGAAAGTGTATTAAATTTGCATTAATATGACCCTTAAAGTGTCGCAATTATACAATAAATGGAACGTAAGGTAGAATCCAGATTAATTGGCTGGAAAAAGACCAGGAATAGGAAACCGTTGATCGTCAAGGGTGCCAGGCAGGTGGGTAAAACATTTTCAATCACTCAATTTGGCAGGAAGCATTTTTCAAATATGCTTTATCTGAACTTTGAAAGTAATGGAGAGCTTTCCGGAATCTTTGAACGCGACCTGAATCCCGGCCGGATAATCAGGGAATTGTCTGTGTTTACCGGCGAGCCCGTCATGGAGGGGAAGACACTGATATTCTTCGATGAAATACAAACTTGCAGCAGGGCATTAACTTCCCTGAAGTACTTCTGTGAAGATGCCCCGGGATATCATGTTATTGCCGCCGGCTCGCTTCTGGGCGTTTCAATAAACCGCGATGGCAGTTCCTATCCCGTAGGTAAGACTGACACCCTGAATATGTATCCGCTTGACTTTGAGGAATTCCTGTGGGTAGTGAAAGGAAGAGAAGCCTCAGAGTTAATAAAGGAATCATTTAACGGCCTCATTAAGTGTTCACTGCATGAATCGTTCAGTGATCTGTACCGGACTTTTCTTTACACTGGTGGAATGCCACAGGCGGTTAAAGAATATATTTCGGCAGGAGATACCTTTATGCTGGATGCTGTAAAGAAAAGTATTCATAATGCATATATAGCCGATATGGCCAGATATGCTGACAAAACCGAGACAGTTCGTATCATGGCTGCCTATGGATCATTACCTGCACAGCTTGCCAAGGAGAATCATAAGTTTCAATACAAGACAATCCGGAGTGGCGCCAGGGCTGCTGAGTATTGGACTGCTGTCGAATGGCTTAAGGCTGCAGGAGTTGTAACAGCTTGCCGGAGAATTTCAGAAGGACGGCTGCCTGTTTCGATGTGGGAGGATCCCTCGGCTTTCAAGCTTTATCATTCTGATACCGGCCTGCTGACTGCGATGGCAGGAATTACAACCAGCGATTACCTTGCAAGGGCGGGAGACAGGTTCAGGGGTGTTATCGCAGAGAACAGCGTGGCTACAGCACTTGCAGCATCAGATTACGAACTGTACTATTGGGAATCACAGGGTCGGGCCGAGGTAGATTTTGTAATTCAAAAAGAGGGAGAAGTAATACCGATCGAAGTTAAATCAGGAGACAATGTCCGCTCCAGAAGCCTTGCTGAATACGTAAGGAGGTATTCTCCCCCGTTTTCATACAGGGTTTCATTTAAGAATTTCGGGAATGAAAACAACATCAGGAGTATTCCCTTCTATGCACTCTTTTGTGTGTAGTATTTCATTTTAGCACCCCTGGTCCGGGGGATATCGGGCCGATAATTTGGGCAAGGGCAGGTCTGTCGGGAGAAATGCCGGTTCTGCATTTCTAAATGGCCAACGGCCAGGAAATTCAAAATATTAGACCGCAAGTCCGTCCCGACAGGCAGGTCGGGATCTCCGCCGCACTCCTACAAGACTGCAAGACCGCAAGACCGCAAGACCGCAAGACAGCAGGACAGCAGGACCGTCAGACTTTCAGACTTTCTCCACAACCACCCTCACCATCTGCTCCTCGATGTCTGTCTCGCGGGTAACGGGGCCGGAGAGGGCAGATGCAGGGGCCAGGGAAACTTCCAGCGCAAGGGTCTGTGATGCTATATAGTCAGAGTGTTTGCGCACGGCGGCCGCCACAAACGGCAGATCCTCGATCACAACCCTGATCTTGTCGGTTACCTCGAACCCGCTCTCCTTGCGGATGTTCTGGATGCGGTTGACGAACTCGCGGGCAATACCCTCGTGCAGCAGTTCTTCGGTGACTGTGATATCCAGCGCCACGGTAAGCTTACCCTCGTTGGCCACCAGCCATCCGGGTATGTCCTCGGAAATGATCTCGACCTCATTGGTTGTGATGCGGTGCACATCACCCTTCGGGCCTGCCGTATCTGTTTCAACGCCAAGGGCCAGGTCCAGGAACCCGTCGCGCTCCAGCTGAGCTATTTCGCCCTGCGTGAGTGCCATGATGGCAGTTCCGGCCTCCTTCATCTGTCTGCCGAACTTCGGTCCGAGCAGCTTGAAGTTGGGCTTGACGCGACGAACAAGTATGCCCGATGTGTCATCAACATACTCCACGTCCTTGACGTTGACCTCTGCAAGTATCAGAGGCCTGACCGCCTCGAAGCTCTCGCGGAAGTGGGCGCTGGTAACAGGCACCATGATCTTCGCCAGCGGCTGGCGCACCCTGATGTTCACCTTGCGGCGGAGGGCCAGGATCATCGACGACATCTTCTGGGCGATCTCCATCCGCTCCTCGAGGTCCTTGTCTATCAGCTTCTCATCATAA
>JAKAXP010000237.1 GCA_021816545.1 Bacteroidota bacterium | reverse complement strand
CCGATCTGAAGCCTACAAAATATATTATTCGATTTCACAAAGCATGCTGGCCAATGATTCCGAACTGGTGCAGACAGAGGGTTATTAGATTTCTGGTTTTTAGATACCGGGTTTTAGGGTGACAGACAGTCAGTCCCGGCCGTCAGGACGGCCGGGACACTGCCTGTTTTTTTTCAGGATAATTTTTTAAAGCTTTGTATTCATGAGAATAATACTGCTTTTTCTTGCTCTCCTGCTTTCAGCATCAAGGTGCGGCGATGCACAGGATTCCGATATCGGACTGACTGCAGGCAAGACTGAGGCGATTTTCACAATTGAGCCTGTTTTTCCTGAGCGTGATCACAATGAACCTTTAAAGCTTATGTTTACTGCATCAGGATCAGGTGAACCTCTCAGGCTTCAAAGCATTGATGTGACTTTCACGGCTGACAGTGAAGCGGGGGCTCTCGACGCCCTTTCAGCCTGGTACACGGGTGTTGTACCCGGTGTGCCTGTAAAGATTCTGTTTTCATCTGCGGAAGCGCCCTCTGTTCATACAAAGCTTCCAGGAAACCTGCCTATTGGTGAGGGGAAGCATACCTTTGTCCTCGATTTAAGGGCTGATCCCGGTGCAGATCCCGGTGCACGCCTGAAGATTGAGTCAGTCACCTTTGTATTCAATAACGGAACGTCAGCTGATTACTTCACCGGAAATGATGAGGGTCTGATCCGTTTCGGGAGGATTGTCAGGGCCGCGGGTCAGGACGGTGCTGATACATATCGCATTCCAGGTCTTGTTACAACAAACGCGGGAACGCTGGTGGCTGTCTATGACATCAGGTACAATAACAGCAAGGATCTTCAGGAAGATATAGATATTGGCATGAGCCGAAGCACGGACGGCGGACGGACATGGGATCCAATGAAGGTGATAATGGATATGGGAGAATTCGGCGGGCTGCCCCAGAACCTTAACGGCATTGGCGACCCCAGTATCCTTTATGACCATAACACAGGTACCCTGTGGGTTGCAGCTCTCTGGATGAGCGGTGCCTCTCCTGACAAAATGCTCTGGTGGGCATCAATGCCCGGCATGACCCCTCAGGAAACAGGACAGTTAATCCTGGCAAAAAGCACAGATGACGGCCTTACATGGTCTGAGCCTGTAAATATAACCAGGCAGATCAAGGATCCGGCATGGCAATTGCTCCTGCAGGGCCCGGGACGAGGTATAACCATGAGTGACGGAACACTTGTATTCCCTGCACAGTTCAAGGCTGACCTTGGTGTTAAGGCGATTGACGGAGGACAGTATACATGCCATTCAACAATTATATACAGTAAGGATGGGGGAGAAACATGGCTGATTGGCAAAGGTGCAAAGACAAACACCACCGAGGCACAGGTTGCAGAGCTATCTGACGGAACCCTCATGCTAAACATGCGCGATGACCGCAACCGTTCAGACAAGGGTGAAACAAACGGAAGGGCTGTGGCTGTCACTTCCGATCTGGGTCAGACCTGGTCCGCCCATCCGACATCCAACTCAGCTCTGCCTGAGCCCAACTGCATGGCCAGCCTGATTGCGGCTGACGTAAAAGTTGACGGTGTTACCAGCAGAGTCCTCTTTTTTTCGAATCCGGATGACAAGTCAAGCCGGGTTAACATGACGGTAAAAATGAGCCAGGATGAAGGAATGACCTGGCCGGCAGAAAATGCGGTAAAACTATACAGCCCGCAATGTTACGGGTATTCCTGCCTGACAATGGTGGATGAAGAGCATGTTGGAATTCTTTATGAGGGGACAAAGGAACTTTATTTCCAGATGATACCGGTGAAGGACTTTTTCAACAGTGGCAGATAGTTTATACTTCTCCAGATGAGATCATTTTCTTCATACCATTATTTAATCTCACTGATCCTTTTTGCAGGAATCAGCCTGGCAGCATATCCGGCTGATGAAAAGCCGTCACTGCTGCCGCTTCCTCAAAATATTACCTGGAGTTCCGAAAGATTTTACCTTGATGGAGATGTTATGCCCGGAGATCCAAGGATCAGGCGAAGGACAGTATCCGCAATTGAGAAAGTGCCTGTGAATATGGATGAAGCCTACCGCCTGGTTGTAACAGCCGATTCAGTTCTTGTAGAGGCTACCGGAGATGAGGGTTATTTCAGGGCAATGACAACAATTGACCAGCTTACTGGCAGAGATCCCCGTGGCAAATTCATAGCCGGATGTACCATAACAGACTGGCCCGCATTCCGGATCAGGGGATTCATGCATGACTCCGGCAGAAGCTATATTCCGATTGATGAGCTGAAGAGAGAAATAAGGATTCTTTCCGGATTCAAGATAAATACATTCCACTGGCATTTGACTGAAGACATTGCATGGAGACTGGAAAGCGATGTCGTCCCTGAGCTTACTTCGGAGGCAGTCGCCTTAAGGGACAGGAATGGTTATTACACAAAGGAAGAGGTCGCTGATTTTGTTGAATACTGCAATTCCCGCTTCGTGGAGGTAATACCTGAAATTGACATGCCGGGACACAGCGCCGCCTTTGTCAGGGCAACGGGACTCACGATGCAGTCAGAAGAAGGGAAAGCTGTTGTTAAGCAATTGCTTAATGAGGCCTGTCTTCTGTTCACCGGCCGGTTTTTCCATATTGGTACAGACGAGGTGAATATCACCAATCCTGCTTTTATCGGGGAGATGATTGCTGTTGCCAGGAGACATGGCAAAGAGGTGATAGGCTGGCTGCCGGGCGGAATGATGGATGGAAATGCCGTAAGTCAGCTCTGGGCTGATGTGACCCTGCCGCCTGAAACGATAGTTATTGATTCAAGATACAGGTACCTGAATCATACCGATTATTATTCAGATTTATTTTCAATCTACAACTCAAGGTTATGTGACTCAGATTCGGGTTCAGATTTGCTTGCAGGAGGCGTATGCTGCATCTGGAATGACCGCAGACCTTCTTCCGTTGAGGATATCCTTATTTCAAATTCATTCTACCCGGTCATGCTGGCATTTGCGGAAAGATCATGGATCGGCGGCGGAGATGACATAAAGCAACGGGGTGTCAGGATGGGAATGCCCGGTGAAGATGTTTATGAAAGATTCCGTGATTTTGAGTCCAGAATGACTGATATCAGGGAAGATAGGCTGGGTGAAATACCCTTTCCTTACCTGGTGCAGACAGGTATTTTCTGGAATATAAGCAGCCAGTATCCCAATGGTGGTGACCTGGACTATTCAGCCCCTTTTGAAAGAGATCTGGTTCAGGAACCGGGTTCTGACTCATCAGCCGGGGTGCCATTTCTTCCTGCGGCAGGAGCAGCCGTTTACCTGAGGCACACATGGGGTGATAAGGTACCTTCATTCTACGAGGACCCGAAACCGGAGCATACAGCATATGCCTATACATGGGTGTATTCTCCGGAAAATTGTGCGGCCGGCCTCCACTTTTCAACACACAATTACGGCAGGTCTGAGATGGATATGGCCCCACCGCAGGGTGAATGGGATTATAAAAAGAGCAGGGTCTGGGTCAATGGTGAACAGGTTTCTCCACCGGCCTGGGGGAGTCCGGCAGTTAAGCCTGACCTCGAGACACCCTATACAAATGAGAACATGTGGAGCAGACCGCCTGCAGGTATCAGACTGATAAAGGGCTGGAACAGCCTGGTGATTAAAGTGCCCGTCGGCAGATTTTCTACCCCGGAAACAAGGCTTGTGAAATGGATGTTCACCGCTATGATAGTCACACCTGACGGTAGAGAGCAGCTTCAAGGGATTTTGTACTCATGTAACAGATTTTGAAACTAATTTTAACAAATCATATGTATACTGAAAAAATATGCGGCCTCATTGCCGCCCCGTTCACTCCGATGCATTCAAACGGTGAACTCAACCTGTCAGTCATAGATAAATACTACGGGCTGTTGGCTGCCAACGGAGTCGTGGGAGCATTTATCAATGGTTCAACAGGTGAGGGGGTT
>JAKAXP010000236.1 GCA_021816545.1 Bacteroidota bacterium | reverse complement strand
CACATCTACATAGCCACACCGCCGCTGTACCTGGTGAAGAGGGGCAAGGCGGAGAAGTACTGCTGGACAGAGGAGGAGCGTGATGCAGCGGTACAGGAGATCGGACAGGGCAAAGAGTCAGCGGTGACAATACAGAGGTACAAGGGTCTCGGTGAGATGAACGCCGAACAGCTGTGGTCAACAACCATGAATCCGGAGACCCGTACCCTGAGGCAGGTGACAATTGACAGTGCTGCCGAGGCAGACCACATCTTCTCAATGCTCATGGGTGACGAGGTACCGCCCAGGAGGGAGTTTATTGAGAAGCATGCGAAGTACGCCAATATTGACGCATAGTCGGCTGTCGGCAGTACCAGTCGGCAGTCTGCAATTTGAGACACCGACGAAGGATATGGCTCAATCCCGCATCCGCCAGCTGGTGGATCGGGAAGGCAGTAGTGGGGTTTCACTCTGTCATGGGGTGAATTTAAGGGGGATAGCCATGTTGCGGCGAAGACATCAAGTAACACGCAATAGGTAAATATGTCACAGGACGGGCAACCAACTTTCAGGAAGAGTCTCAATCTTATTGACTCCTCCGCTCTGATCATCGGTTCGATGATCGGTTCCGGGATATTCATTGTCAGTGCTGATATGGCTCGTACCCTCGGTTCCCCGGGATGGCTGCTGGTGGCCTGGCTGATTACCGGCTTCATGACGGTCATGGGAGCACTCAACTTTGGCGAGCTTGCCTCCATGATGCCAAAGGCGGGAGGGACCTATGTCTACCTTCGCGAAGCCTATAACCCCCTGACAGGATTCCTTTACGGATGGACCCTTTTCATGGTAATCCAGACAGGTACCATTGCGGCAGTCGCAATGGCATTCGGGAAGTTCTTCGGGGTAATTATACCATGGTTTAATGAAGCTAACATACTGCTAAAGCTTGGACCGGTAAAATTCTCATCGGTGCATCTTGTTGCAATAGGGTCACTTGCCCTGCTGACATGGATCAACTCGAGGGGCATCAAAACAGGCAAGCATGTACAGAATGCATTCACTTTCACAAAGGTTCTGATTCTGATGCTCCTGCTTCTTGCAGGTTTTATTTTCGCCGGTTCTGACGGCATGCGCGCCAATTCTGCACTGTTCTGGGATGCAGCCTCACTCAACAAAGTCACCGGAGCGGTGACGCCCATTACCGGAGGGATGATCGTGGTTGCCCTGGCAATGGCAATGGTAGGATCACTCTTCACCTGTGATGCATGGACCAATGTGACCTTCGCCTCGGCTGAGGTTGTAAACCCGAAACGGACCCTTCCCCTTAGCCTCTTCTGGGGAACTCTCATTGCCTTCACCCTCTTCTTTCTTACAAACATAGTTTACATAAAGGTGCTTCCGCTTCGCGGGATGCCTGACGGTGCAGGGGTTCTCGAAAGAGGAATGGCTTTTGCAACAAATGACCGTCTGGGCACGGCCACCATATCTTCAATATTCGGCGATTATGCTGCCATCATTATGGCCGTCCTGATCGTCATTTCAACGTTCGGATGCAACAACGGACTTATACTTTCCGGGGCCAGGGTTTACTATGCAATGGCTGCTGACAAGCTCTTCTTCCGCCAGGCGGAAAGACTTAACGGCAGGGCAGTGCCAGGCAACGGACTTTGGATTCAGTTTGCATGGGCATCACTGTTGTGCCTTTCAGGCTCCTACTCACAGCTGCTTGATTATGTTGTGTTTGCCGTGCTGCTCTTTTATGTGCTTACAATCCTCTCTATTTTCGTACTGCGTATCAGGAAACCTGATGCCGAAAGGCCCTACAAAGCCTTTGGTTATCCGTTCATACCGGCGATTTATATCCTGATGGCATCAACAATAATGATTATACTTCTTATTTACAAACCTGCCTTCACATGGCCCGGACTCATAATAGTCATCCTTGGCATTCCGGTCTTTTATATATGGAAGCGATTTAACAAAACCGTTTAGCATGGAGATTTTTCAGACTGTTTTTGACTGGTATATGGCTAATCTTAACTATTTTACCATATACCTCCTTATGACTATAGAGAGCTCATTTATCCCTTTCCCGTCAGAGATAGTTGTGCCGTTTGCAGCCTGGAAGGCAGGCGAGGGGACCCTTACATTGTGGGGTGTGATAGTGGCATCTTCGGCGGGAGCCATGACCGGTGCGATCATTAATTATTACCTGGCCATGTGGATCGGGAGGCCGTTGCTCTACCGTCTGGCTGATACCAAATGGGCACATCTTCTTCTCATCACGAGGGAAAGCGTTGAAAAGGCCGAAAAATACTTTGTTAAACACGGAAAGGCATCAACCTTCATCGGGAGGCTGGTTCCCGCGGTCAGACAGCTTATCTCACTCCCGGCAGGTCTTGCAAGGATGAACATTGGTCATTTCCTGCTCTATACCTTCCTGGGTGCAACAATATGGAACATAATTCTTGCAGTTGTGGGATATTTCGCCTACGACAAGCGTGAATATATAATGCCTTATATTGACTGGATAATGTACGCCATAGGCGCGATATTTGTAATCTGGCTTTCATGGAAGGGATACCAGATGTACAGGAGGAGGCAGAAGTCAGCTATTCAGTAAGTTCACCGGCAAGAAGCCGCAGCCCGATCTCTGAGATTTTAGCCTGGTAGAGGGCGGTCAGCCGGCGGTTGATAGCATTCAGGAAGTTTCTCTGGTACTCCCTGAACTCAAGTCCTGACAGTGAGCCCAGACGGTAGCGTTCCATGGCGATTTCAAGCGATGCACGTGCCACCTCTGCGCTCTGCGTCTCAAAATCGGTAACAATAATGTTGTTGCGGTAGGTGTTGAAAAGCAGGTCAAGTTCACCCAGGATCTCATTCTCAATGTCAAGGTAGGCCAGCCTGCTGCTCTCAGCCTCAATTTTTGCATTTGCCATGCGACGGTTAGTTTCAAAACCGGAAAAGATGTTCCATGAGAGGTTGAATCCCCAGTTCAGCCCGCTGGTCTGGTTATATGATGAAGCCTGCCATGGAAACTCATTGCGGGTGAAGTTGTAACCTGTGCTGAAGTTGATGGTGGGATAGCGGTCGGCCCGTACTGATTCAATATCGTACCGGGACAGCCGTTCTCCCTGGCGTGCAAGGATCAGCTGGTTATTGTACGCCAGCGTGCGCTGACGAAGCGAATCGACATCTATCTCGGGTGCCAGAATGATTGTATCGCTGATATTGAAGTTGGTCTCATGTCCTGCATTTAGCAGGTTTGTCATGCGGATATAAGCGCTGATGACCGTCTCCTGCTGCGACAGAACGGCAGAGCTGTCGGCATTAAGGTCTATCCTTGCCTGCTGCAGGTCGAGCCCGGAAATGACTCCAAGCAGGTATTTCTCCTCAGCATTTTCATATCTCGATCTGGAAAGTGCCAGGGAGGTAAGGGCAGACTGCATCCTGTTCTGCTGCACGATAATATTGTAATATTCAGAGCAGACCCTCATGATAAGATTCTCAACATTGATCTTCACCCTCTGGCTGCTCATTGACAGCAGCTCCTTCTGCCTGCTGTAGTCAGTGAACATTCCGAACCCGTCAAAGAGTCTCCAGTTGAGTGATGCCCCTGCAGTGTATAGGCTGGTCCTGGTTTTATCATCACCGGCAGATGATGATTTTGTATTGTTTGTCGTCTGCGACTGTCTGCCTGTTCCTGTAAGAGTCGGCAGGAAAGGACTGAGTGAGACATTGTTGTCGGCAATGGCCTGGTCGTTCCTGCTAATCTTTAGGGAATAGTTGTTTTCCAGTGCCAGCATGATTGCCTCATCGAGGCTCATTGTCTTCTGCGCCCCGGCAGCCAGGGACAGAAAGAACAGAATTATTATGGTTTTAAGCCTGAGGTTGCTCATTGATATTTGTTTCTGCTTTTTTTCTTCCTGCCAGGTAGCTGTATACCGAAGGCACGACGAAAAGTGTGAGGAATGTGGCGAAGAACATGCCGCCGACAACTGTAACGCCCATTGTAATCCGGCTTTCAGAACCGGCGC
>JAKAXP010000235.1 GCA_021816545.1 Bacteroidota bacterium | reverse complement strand
TCTTCACCACCGCTGCAGAACCGTTGATGAAACATGTAGTCCCGTTGCAGATCCGCATATGCACCTTTCCTGCCGGGATAAACCTGAAACGGTCATAAAAAGTGGCCAGACCGTATATCTTTGTTGTTGACATCCGGAGGAAACTGCCAATCTGGACTATGGCACTCTCCGAGAGATACCCCTCAGCCTCCTGGACATCCTGAAGGATGGGTATCAGGTTCTCATGACTGCCCTCCCGGTAACGGCTCAGAATATCATCTATCTTACTCATTTTAAAAATGATCTGACTTTTCAGAGAAGTACAAAGCTATTGATTTTTATTGTTATTTCAAAAACATTGTTATTTTATTAACAAATAACATCTCAAATTTAGCTCTCAGGAGATGAGTGCGTTGTAAATTGTTGTACTTTTGAGTGAGTATGAACTAATGCAAAGGGTATTGGGACAGTCGTACAACATTGAGATTTGTCTTGGAAGCTCTTGTTTTTCAAGAGGTAACAGGGAAGTAGTACAGGTCATCAGGGATTTTTTGAGAAAAAATCATCTTGATGACAAAGTGGTTCTCAGGGGTGCACGCTGCATGAACAGATGCAGCGAGGGTCCATTTATAATTATCAACGGGAAGACTTTTACCAGTATCGGTGTTCAGGATATAGAGAAGATCCTGGAGAAGGAACTGGCTTGACCCGTAACAAACAACTAATCAGCTGATTATGAAGATACCTGACCAGGTAATATATATAAATGAGGAAAAATGCCGCAACTCTTATTCCTGTGTAAGGGTGTGTCCTGTCAATGCCATTGAGGTAAGACCCGAGAGGGCTCACCCGGTAATCATTGCCGACAGGTGCATTGGTTGCGGTCTCTGTTTCCTGGCCTGTTCCCCCAGGGCAATCGAGTTCAGCGACTCCCGTTCCCGCGTAAGGCAGATACTGCAGTCGGGGCGCCCGGCTGCTGCCCTGATAGCACCGAGCATTGCTTCAGAGTTTGATGACATAACCGACTACCGCAAGTTCGTCGGTATGATCCGGAGCCTGGGATTCACGTACGTCCATGAGGTCTCCTTCGGTGTTGACCTCGTGGCCTATGCCTACAGGAGATTGTTCGAGGAGTCAAGCGGCAAGTATTATATTACCGCAAACTGCCCCTCAATTGTCGAGATGATTGAAAAGTACCACCCGCACCTGGTTCCGAACCTGGCGCCGCTGGTCTCCCCGATGGTTGCCACGGCAATGGTGACGCGTGACCTGTACGGTGATGATGTTGCGAATGTCTTCATCGGGCCGTGCATCGATATCAAGGCTGAAGCCACCCTTTACAGTGAAAAGAACCTTGTGGAAGCTGTCCTGACTTTCATCGAGATAAGACAGATGTTTGAGGAGAACGAAATACAGGAAAAGACTGTAAAGATGGCTGAATTTGATCCGCCCTTCGGCAACTGGGGGGCGCTCTACCCCTACCCTGCCGGCATTTTGCAGGCAGCAGGCATCAAGCGTGACCTTGTCTCGAGTCAGGTTATCACTGCCTCAGGTTCCGAGGATGTAAAGGAGGCCATCAACGACTTCGACCATCATATTGACACAATCAGGCATCACTTCAACCTCTTCTTCTGTCCGGGCTGCATGCTCGGGCCGGGGATGATCAGGCATGACGAGAGGTTCAGGCGCCGCTCCCTGGTGAAGCAGTACGCGGAAAAGCGGGTTGAGTCACTCGACAAGGAACAGTGGCAGAAGGATATGGACCGTTGGTCTGAGCTTGACCTCACGCGCCGTTTCAGTCCCAATGACCAGCGCATACCCGAGCCCTCCCCGGAGGCTGTAACCGAGGTAATGAAGATCATCGGCAAGGATAACCGGGCCGAGGAACTCAATTGCAATGCCTGCGGTTACGGCTCATGCCGCGAGTTTGCCGCAACCGTCGCAAAAGGTCTGGCAGTGCCGGAGATGTGTCATACCTACAACCTGCGCAACAAGCAGGAATACATCGAAACCCTCCGCCAGACAAACAAAAAGCTCTCTGAGACCAAGAAAGCCCTGAAGGAGTCGGAGGAACAGGCCATGCGCGAGAAGGATGCCGCCCAGGATGCCTCAGAAACCATGAACAGCATGCTCAACAAGCTGCCCAACGGGGTGGTGATTGTTGACAATGAGTTAAAGATACTTCAGTCTAACGAACGTTTCCTGGAGATAATCGGTGAAGATGCAAAAGCCATTGCCGAGATAATCCCGGGCCTTCGCGGAGCTGACCTGAAGACTTTGCTGCCATTCAATGTCTATAATATTTTCTCCTTCGTCCTGCGTGAAAACGAATCGGTAATAAGCCGTGACGTACAGCTGGAAGACCGGATGTTCAACATTTCAATCTTCCCGATAAGACAGAACAGGATTGCCGGGGCAGTGATCCGTGACCTGTTCTCTCCCGAAGTACAGCGCGAGGAGGTGATAACAAGGGTCTCTGACGTCATCGACAAGAACCTTGAAATGGTTCAGAAGATAGGCTTCCTCCTCGGTGAGGGTGCCTCAGAAACCGAGAAAATGCTGAACTCAATTGTAGAATCGTTCCGCCAGAAGAAGAATGCAGCCGGAAAGTAGCAACAGTGCAGTAATGGAGAGGCAGTTCTTCATCGAAGTCAACAGCCAGCAGCGCAATCATCACGATGAACGTATCTGCGGCGATGTCTTCCTTTCAGAGAACGTACGCGAGGAGAGCCGCATAATAACAGTGCTGTCTGACGGCATGGGGCACGGGGTCAAGGCCAACATCCTTGCCACCCTCACATCCACGATGGCACTCAACTTCACCCGTGAACACAAGGAGCCTGACCGGATCGCCGAGATTATCATGAACACCCTCCCGGTCTGTTCCGAGAGAAAGATCAGCTATGCAACCTTTTCGATTGTTGACATAGAGAGTGACGGCAGGGCAAACATACTTGAGTATGACAACCCGCGGTGCATCATCCTGAGAGGGAATCAGCCCTTTGAACCCGACTGGAGGGATGTGGTTCTTGACAAAGGGAGGAATGCCGGCAAGCGGCTGCACAAGTGCACATTCTACCCTGCCAAGGAAGACAGGATTATCCTTCTTTCGGACGGTGTTGCACAGAGCGGCATGGGATCAGCTGCCTGGCCACTGGGATGGGAGCGTGACAACGTACAGCAATATGCTGCCTCGCTGGTAACGAATGAACCCTCTATTTCGGCCCCGACGCTTGCCGCCAAGATAGTCAACATGGCCTACAAGTACGATAACTACGAGGCAAAGGACGATATCTCATGTGCCATACTCTATTTCAGGGAGCCGCGCAAGCTGCTTATCTGCACAGGACCTCCGTATGAGGAGGAGAAGGACAAGGTCCTGGCCGGGACTGTCACCGGATACAAGGGCAAGGTTATACTCTGCGGAGGAACAACTGCCGATATCGTAGCCCGTGAACTGAACCGCAAGATCGTTGATGAACTTATTTTCGAAGACCCCGACCTGCCGCCGGAGAGCTTCATGGAGGGGGTTGACCTTGTGACTGAGGGGATACTCACCCTGCAGAAGGTAAACGAACTTGTAAAGGGATACAAAAACAGCGTCAAGCTGGGCAAGGGGCCTGCCGACAAGATTGTCAAGATGATCATGGAAAGTGATGAGATCAACTTCCTGGTAGGTACACGCATCAATGTCGCCCACCAGGATCCGACCCTGCCGGTAGACCTGGAGATACGGCGAACCGTGGTGAAACGCATAGCCCGTATACTGGAGGATAAATGGCTGAAGCAGGTCTCAGTTGATTATATCTGAGGCAATAGGTATTAGTGAAGTCGGCAGCAGGCAGCCGGCAATAGTATTTAATTTCATGGTCAGCGAAATGGATCACAAGACCGCATGACCGCAAGACATTCAGTCTTTCAGACCTTCAGATTTCTATGATAAAACCAAATGTTCTTTGAAAAGGTTTTCTGGTTGATATTCATAACCACGATTTATTACGGCACATAATCGATGTATGATTTTGTTTCTCACTGCATT
>JAKAXP010000234.1 GCA_021816545.1 Bacteroidota bacterium | reverse complement strand
TCAACGCATCTGACATTGAGTCTATAGACGTCCTCAAGGATGCAGCTTCCTCCGCAATATACGGGTCAAGAGCTGCAAACGGGGTTATCCTTGTGACAACCAAAAAGGGAGTCAGGGGTTCAGCACCTGTAATTACATATGACTATTACTACGGGATGCAGAACATCTACAAAAAGCTACCTGCACTTAACGCCCAGGAATATATGTTTATCATGGATGAAGGGCGGGTAAACGACAATATGGCTCCTACGAACTGGGAAGAAGTGCTTAAAAACAATTCCTATATCAATGCAAACTTCCCGGGTAACCTTGGCACCCAGCTTGGTGAAGAGGTCTGGGCAAGATTGCAGGACGGATGGACCGGCACTGACTGGGTTGACGAAATGTCAATGAAGAATGCGCCTATTCAGAACCACTCACTTAATATAACCGGCTCTTCCAAGGATGTAGTCTATGCCCTTGGGGTATCGTACTTTGACCAGAGAGGTATCCTCGGCGGCGACCTGATAAATGCCGGTTACAAAAGGCTTACCGCACGTCTTAACTCAGAAATGGTGCTTGTTAAAAGCGCCAGCCATGACATTATTACAATTGGCGAAAACTTTACATTCAATAACTCACAGAACAAATGGCTGGGAACAGGGAACATCTACTGGAATGACCTCCACAATGCCCTTGTGACCAACCCGCTTCTTCCCGCCTACTGGGATAAATCGCCGGATCCATACGGGTTCACACCCACACTTGAAGGTATCTCACTGGGTCAGCACAACCCGCTTGCAATGTTGTTTTACAATCGCTCCAACTTCCAGTGGGGCAAGGGTAACACAATAACAGGTAATGCCTATGTTAACATTGAGCCAGTAAAGAACCTGAGGATCAGATCATCATTCGGTATTAATTCCTGGTTCGGAAACAACAGGATCTGGGCACCCACATACAAGCTTGCCACACAGTATAACAATGCAAATGACAGGGTCGAACAGACAATGTACCAGGGCATTAACTTTACCCTTACGAATACAATATCCTATGACTTCACAATTGCTGAACACAAGATAAGTGTCCTGGCAGGAAATGAAATTCTTGATAATGTCCTGAATGCGAATGTCGGAGGAAGCAAGAACAATTCGATCTTCGGTACACCTGATTATGCGTACCTCGATAATGTTGTTGCTGAATCACTTGCCGGTATTGGTACATGGGGTGCGGATTATGCTGCCCAGGGTGGCGGACTGCTCTCTTACTACGGCCGACTGTCATACAACTTCAGGGAGAAATACATATTTGATGCTGTTTTCCGCGCCGACGGTTCTTCAAACTTCGCAAAAGGAAACCGCTGGGGCTTCTTCCCGTCAGTTTCTGCCGGATGGATCTTCACCGAAGAAGATTTTATGAAAAACAATGCATGGCTGAGCTTTGGTAAGCTACGTGCCAGCTGGGGCCAGAACGGTAACCAGAGCATTTCAAACTTCATATACAGCTCAAACATCTCCTATCTTCCGCAGGGTTATTATTTCGGGCCTGACAAGCTCGTCACTTCACCGACTGCAATTCCTGCCAACGTGCCGAACCCTGATGTTACATGGGAGACCTCAGAGCAGCTGAATATTGGCCTCGACGCCCGTTTCTTCAAATCAAATCTCGGCTTGTCATTTGACTACTATAACAAGATGACCAAAGACTGGCTGGTTCTTGCACCAATACTTGGTACTGCAGGTGCCGGTGCACCCTATATCAACGGCGGTGATATCAGAAACTCAGGCATCGAGTTCACAATCAACTGGAAGGGAAATGTCTCTGACTTCATTTACGGAGCTTCATTCAGCGGTACAATGAACAGAAACGAGGTAACCCGTCTTGCCAATGCTGAAGGAATCATTAACGGTACAGGCGACGTCCTCTCACAGGGAACTGCCTCAATTTCAAGGGTTGAAGTGGGATTCCCGATCGGCTTCTTCTACGGTCTCCAGACTGACGGTCTCCTTCAGAACCAGGACGATGTTGATGCATATGTAACACCGGAAGGCAAACCTTATTTCGAGGATCTGCGCCCGGGTGATGTCAAGTTTGTAGACCAGAACAAGGACGGACTCATCAATGATGATGACAAGGTAATGCTTGGCAGCCCGCTTCCAGATTTTGAAATGGGCATACAGCTGAATGCAGAGTACAAGGGTATTTATGCCAATGCAACTCTGGTAGGAAAGTTCGGAATGCAGGTTATGCAGTCATACAGGTCGTTTGCCGATAACTTCACCCAGAACTATACAACTCAGATATTCGGCCGCTGGCACGGTGAGGGTACATCAAACAGAATCCCGAGACTTGGATATGCCTCCACACGCAACATAAACCTGATTTCGGATATATATATGCATGATGCCGACTTCGTAAGGATCAGTAACGTGGTACTTGGATACAGACTTGGAAACCTCCTGAAAAACCTGAACTGGGTTAAGGGTGCATCGGTTTACGCTTCGGTAAACAACCTCTATACCTTTACAAAGTATGACGGAATGGATCCTGACGTTGGCTACGCTCCTGACAGCTGGGCTTCCGGCGTTGACCTTGGTCTTTATCCGTTACCCAGAACGGTTATGTTTGGTGCAAGTGTTACATTTTAAATAAAGCCAAATGATGAAAAAATTTATCCTTATAATAATTGCTGCAACAGCCCTTCTGGCAAGCGGCTGCGAAGGTTTTCTGGATACACGGAACCTGTATCAGAAGGACCTTACGAACTTCTACAAAACTCCGACTGACATTACCGAGGCCATGGCAGGTGCCTACAACGCCCTGTATGTCAATGGAGTATTCAGCGAGGAACATGTTTCTGCTAACCTCATGAGTGACTATATGCTCGGTGGTGGCGGCCCTGATGATATTACCGCTAAGAACTGTGACAAATTCATTGACCCCACAGAGGATACATACCGTGACCTCTGGAAGCAGACTTACAATGGTGTTTACCGTACCAATGCCATTATCGAGGCCGTTGCTGAGGCTGACTATTCAAGCTACTTCAATACGGCTGCCGAGGCTGAGAACTTTAAGAATACCGCCCTTGGCGAAGCATACTTCATGAGGGGATTCTTCATGTACCGTGCTGCAAGGTTCTTCGGTGGCATGCCTCTGATCCCGGAAACCGGTTCACCGCGCGATGTTGCCCGTGCAACTTTCACCGAGACTTTCAGCCAGATAGCAGCAGACTTCATCAAAGCTGCTGAGACCCTGCCTGCAATCAACCCGATGACTGTTCCGCTTGCCGAGTACGGACATGCAAACCGCTGGGTGGCCAAAGCCTATATCGCCCGTACATTCCTGTTCTATACAGGTTATATGACGAATATCGAGAAACAGGCCACAACAGAACTACCTCTTCCCGGAGGCGGAAGTCTGACAAAAGCACAGGTTATCACACAGCTTGAAGATGTTATGACCAACAGTCATTACGAACTTACACCCGATTTCAGAAATCTGTGGCCCTATTCATATGTTAATGAAAGCGCCGGATCAAACGTCCTCCCATGGGCGCAGACAGAAGGTCTTGAATGGGTAGGCCAGGATGGACCCAATTCAACCGTTGGTACCGGAAACAAGGAGGTAATGTTTGCAAAAAGATTCGCATTCGGTAACTGGGGATGGGATGAAGGTCCGAAGTACAATAACCGCACAGCTCTCTTCTTTGGTATCAGGGGCAATTCACTGATTCCTTTCGCCGAAGGCTGGGGATGGGGACCCGTTCACACTGCTTTCTTCAATTCATGGCCTAATGATGACCCCAGGAAACTTGGCTCTGTGCTGGAAATGGGTAAAGCAGAACAGGGCACCGGAGGATACCAGGCTAACAAGGGCGACCATGAAACAGGCCTCTTCAACAAGAAGTATATAAGCCTGCAGCATAACGGAGCCGACGGAGTAGGTGGTATGTTCTACTATATCTACGGTTCCACAAACAAAGACATGCAGCTTTGGCATGCCCAGGATTATTACTATCTCCGCTATGCAGACGTACTC
>JAKAXP010000233.1 GCA_021816545.1 Bacteroidota bacterium | reverse complement strand
ATTATCGTGCTGGTGATCCTTATTCTACCGTCACTGAAGATCACAGGTTACCAGCTTTTCAGTCTCGAATCATCAGTAAAGGAAAAAATCCATCCCCGGATCAAGGGTGTGGTTACAAGAATCCTGCTGATTTATCTGGGTCTGACAGCCCTGGAGATTGCGTTCCTCTCCCTGGGAGACATGAAACTGTTTGACAGCATCTGCCATTCTTTCGGTACTGTGGCCACCGGGGGATTCTCCACAAAAAACACGGGAATTGCCGGCTATTCGGCTTATTCCCAATATGTTATAGGCATATTCATGTTCCTGGCAGCCGTAAGTTACGTTGTCTATTATCACCTTATTTCCGGCAGCTTCAGGAAGATCCGGAAAAACGACGAACTCTGGTTCTACTTGTTCATGGTAACCGCGAGCGTTTGTTTCCTTACTCTGATTCTCTATTCAGGGACCGACAGGAACTTTGAGCTCTCATTCAGGGACGCATTCTTCCAGGTAACCTCCCAGGTCTCATGCACGGGATTTGCTTCAACTGATTATATGAAATTCCCTCCGATCGGCTGGTATTTCATGTTCCTCCTGATGTTTTTCGGCGGATCCACAGGGTCAACAACAGGAGGAATAAAGATGGGACGGCATCTTATAGCCCTTAAAAACCTCAGGAACTCATTTATAAAACTGCATCATCCATCTGCTGTAATTCCGGTACAGCTGAACGGACAGCGCGTGACGGATGACACTGTCAACCAGGTTGTTGTATTTATATTCCTATATATACTTACTTTTCTTGCCGGGAGCATGATAATGCAGATCTCGGGTATTTCAATACTTGAGGCCTCAGGCGCTTCGGCAACCAGTATGGCAGGAATCGGGCCGGGTCTCGGTCTCTCGGGAAATATGGGCAACTATGCACATTTCAACCCGGTGGCCAAGATCACGATGATAATTCTGATGATAGCCGGACGCCTTGAACTGTTTACATTCATAACGGTCTTTACCAGGCCGTTCAGGAGAATCTGAAAATTTCCGTCTTAAAATAATTCATTGTCGGAAGAAAAATCCAATTTTGGATTGTTTCTATGATCTAAATACTTCGGCAATGAAAATTACTGTAAACAGCAAGGTGATCGAACTTCACTTAGGCGCCAGGGTAAAGGATGCAATTCATGCATACTACACACAGGCAGGCAAAAAAATACCCCGACGACTGCCCGCCGCCGAAGACCGTTTCGGTAACAGTGTGGCACCTGACGGTGAACTCACCGAAGGAAATACAATCATCCTGGTAACCGGCCGCAGGAAGAGAGGCTCTTCCCTGAAACTGATCCCGGTGATCATTGCATTGGGGTTTCTTTCCTCATGCTCCGGACTAAGGCATGCCGGCCCCTCTCCCATTCCGGACGGAGGGGACATAAAGACCTTTGCACCGGACCGCGAGGCGGCCATCTTCGCCGTGAATGACATGCATGCCGCAATAGATAACTTCCCCAGGCTTGCATGGATTGTCGACAGCCTTAAATCCGTTTATCCTGACTTGCTGCTTGTTGCGGCCGGAGACAACCAGACAGGCAACCCGATTAATGATCAGTTCCCCGAAAAGGGGTGGCCAATGATTGATCTGATGAACGCTGTCGGGTTCAGGGTCAGCGCCGTGGGGAACCACGAATTTGACACAGGTCCGCAGGGATTCGCTAATCTGACAAGGAAGGCAGAATTTGATTTCATCTGCGCAAATGTTACTCCTCCCGCAACCCTCGGAGTGAAGTTCAGTCCGTACAGGATAATCACACTGCCGAACGGCCTTAAGATTGCTTTTCTCGGGCTACTGCAACTGGGACAGAACGGCATACCTGACTCACACCCCGACAATGTGAAGGGATTCTCATTCAGGTCTCCTTTCGAGACTGCACGTGAATACCTATGGCTGAAGGACAGCAGTGATGTTTTCATCGCCCTGTCACACATAGGTTTTGAGGAGGATGTGAAGCTGGCTGAAAACCTTGCTCCGGCGTTGGACCTCATCATCGGGGGTCATTCCCATACCAGGGTCGAAAAGGAGCAGATTCATAACGGGATCCTGGTAACACAGGCTGAAAACAAGCTCAAATACGGTACACTGATAAGACTTTCTGTCAGCAGTGACGGAACCGTGCATATAAACATGCAGCTTATTGATATCAGGAACTCGAAGAAGGAAAAACCTGAAATCCGTGCAATAGTAGACAAATACAATGACAACCCGGTTCTTAATGAGGTGATTGCAACAGCCTCAGACGGTTTTTCTTCCTACGAGGAGCTCGGTTATCTCATGGCAGACGCCCAGCGTGAGGCCGCCGGGGCTGACATTGCACTGATGAACCCCGGAGGCGTACGTATTGATCAGCTTCCGAAAGGCTCGGTGACTATCAAGAATGTCTACCAGCTCGATCCGTTTGGCAATGAACTGGTGGTTACAAAACTCACCGGCGAAGAGATACTTTCACTTATGCGCGCTGCATGGCCCGTTGATGATAAAAGCCCTCTATATCCCTCAGGTATCAGAATCGAAATAATAACCAACGACCGGCAGGAGCTCTCTGACCTTAAAATTACGACCGGTGACGGTTCACCCCTCGAGCCGGACCGGGTTTATACCGTAGCCATGAACAGCTACATGACCCAGGTATACAAATATCAACATGCTGATCCGGGCCAGTCGCTCTTCTTTACAACAGCCGATGCGCTGATCAGGTACCTGAAGAAAGAGGGAACGATCAGAAGTTACCGGGGAGAAAGCAGGGTCAGGGTACAAAGGTGACCCGGCCTCCTGTGCTGATCATGGCTAAGTATGATGTCCCGGGCTTCCGTGAGAATATTCAGTATCTTTAGCCGCTATGACCGATACAGATAACACAATAAATGGCTTTGGCAGTTTGATAGCGGGTAGAGTGAAATTAATTCTTGCCGGGTTTTTGGGAGTTGCCATGCTGACTGGCTGCAGCAGCTCAAGGTTTTCATTTGTCGTGATGTCTGATGTCCATTTGCAGGGAGGAAATCCCCGGCAACGACAGGTGATCGACTCAATGTTATATCTGGCCAACATTTCAGACAGGATGATTCGTGACAGAACGGGCCAGTCGGTCAGCAGACCATTTGCCCTGTTTGTAACAGGAGACCTGACTGACAGCGGAACCCCGGAAGCCTGGGATGAATTTGAGGAAATCTTCGGACTCCACGGTGAGGGGAGGCTTGAAATGCCGGTATATGAGACCTTCGGGAATCATGACGGAGGAGAGAACGGAGCGGTCCGTGAAGGTATCCGAAGCAGAAACCCTCTTAGAAAGGATGTCGTAATGATATCCGAAAACGGGCTGCATTATGCTGTGGAGAAGAAGGGATACCTGTTCATCGTACTCGGAAGCTATCCGGGCGGCGACTGGGATCCGGAATGCGAATGGTGCCACTACTTTAAGGAGTCTTTCAGGGAGGCGGACGGCAGCCTTGATTTCCTGGAACAGGCACTGAAAGAAAACAGGCTTGGCAAAAACCTTCCGGTATTCCTGTTCTTTCATTACGGATGGGACGAATTCAGCAAGCTATGGTGGACTCCTGCTGAGCAGGACAGATTTTACAGTGCCCTCAAGGATTCACGGATTTCCGGGATCTTTCATGGACACAATCACCAGATTGATGCATATACCTGGCGGGGATATAATGTGTTCATTGCCGGTTCACCGCAGAGAGGCGAGAGAACCGGCGATGCACTTTTCGTCTCGGTCAGAAGAGATGACATCCGGGTTTTTGTCATCGGGAATAACTGGATAAGGGCACTTAAATAATCTGCTGCCTGCGTCATTTTGCCTCGCATTGAATTAAACAGTCGTTCATTCTCAGAACTTTAATGTAATAATTTTGTTTATATCCTGTTTTACAAAACATTTCAGGCCACCGATTGAAGCAGGATTGTATGCACAACTGACATTTACAACAAATGCACACGGGATTGAAATGGAAAGTAATATTGCAATTTGGTTGAATGACTAAGAAATGTACACCGCAGAAGCGC
>JAKAXP010000232.1 GCA_021816545.1 Bacteroidota bacterium | reverse complement strand
TTCCGATCTATACAATGTAGCAGAATCATTGCGTGACACCCTATTCAGCAATTTCACATATGCCGATGCCACCCTCGGATTTGACTGGAGGATACTTTACTCAAAAATATCTGCCGGCGGGCTCTTCTCGGGCGGAGGGCAGTTCTACCTTCAGACACGTCATTCAAGGTATTTTGAGACTCCATCCTTTTCACACGACAGAGCCTTTTTTTCATTTGACCCGTATGTCAATCTTCTCTGGGGCACAATGGTAACGATTGAAACAACCGGAGGTGTTACGGAAACCACATTATCTCCGGGTTACAGGCCATGGAGAAAATACAGCCAGACACCATCACCGACACCCGGCACAACCTACAGCAAGTCATTTGGTCTTACGGAGATCGATTTCGGTGTACCGGTTGCATTCAGCTTTGATTCATTTACTTTCGAGGTTGAACCCGGTTACATAATCCCGCTTTATTCAACGGAAGGTACATCAGGGACAAGCGGATTCCTTCTGATGGCAAGTCTTTTCTTCAGGATTTTATAACTTTGGTTTATGAACGTCCTTATTGTCGAAGACGAAAAAAGCCTTGCCGCTGAGATTTCCATTTTTCTGAAAAAGGAAAATTTCCTGTGTGATATTGCTCACACCGGGACCGAGGCCTCTGAGAAAATAGCGGTTAACCTTTATGACTTCGTGCTGCTTGATCTGGGTCTGCCGGATTATAACGGTCTCGATCTGATCAGGGAAGCAAAGGGAAACCACGCCGATGTCTCATTTATAATAATCACTGCCCGTGGGGCTGTTGAAGACAGGATAAAGGGGCTTGATTTAGGCGCTGACGATTATCTTCCCAAACCTTTCGCCCTTGCTGAATTGCACGCCCGTATCATGGCAGTGGCCAGGAGAAAGTTCCATATTCAGACACAGGATATAAGCCTCGGCGAATTCCTTATGAATATATCTGCCAGAAGGCTGATGCATGGCGACGGTGAGGTGGAGATTACCAGGAAGGAATTCGACCTGCTTTATTACCTGGTAATCAACCGGAACAAGGTCCTTGCACGCCATCAGCTCTATGAGCATATCTGGGGAAACACCCTGGATGATCAGTATGACAGCAATTTTATCGACGTTCATATCAAGAATATCCGGAAAAAACTGAATGCTCACGCACCCACTCCGTGGCTTGAAACCGTCAGGGGTGTAGGATACAGGATAACCACAGACAGTTAATCAACTTCCGGGCATGCTGAGAATCCAGACAAAACTTGCACTCTTTAACCTGCTCTCCAAACTGGTGTTCTCAGCCCTGTTCATTGGGTTTCTGCCACTGATCATCGAACAGATTAATATCAGGCAGACAGACAACGAACTTATAAACAAGAGGGAAGAAGTCATCAGCCTCATCTCGGAGGTGGGCATTGAACCGTTTATTGTCCCGGACAGCACCGGAGGATTCGGCAGCTACAATATCCTTAAGGAGGAGTATATCAGCCTCGAGAGGGGGACCGGCGGGGAAGAATGGAATTACATTGACATTGCCCAGAGGATAATTGACGGGGAGACCATTGATTACCGTGTTCTGCATTATTCCCTGAGGATAGACGGAGACGAATACCTTCTTGAGATTGGCAAGAGCCTTTCGAGTATCACATATTCTGCAATCAATATCCGGAATATAATACTGGTATTCCTGGTGCTTTTCATCCTGGTGACCCTGATCACCGACCTGACATATACAGCAAGACTGCTCAGGCCACTTAAGATCATAACCGGGAAGCTCGGAGAGACTTCCTCTCCGTCGTTTGACACATCATCCCCGCTTGTTACCACCACGGAGGACTTTATTCAGCTTGACCGAACCCTCCGTGAGATGATGAAAAAAATAGGTGACCTCTTCAAAAAGGAAAAAGAGATCACCGTAAACATATCACATGAGCTTATGACCCCCGTCTCAGTCCTGCGCAGCAAACTGGAGAATATTCTGATGCATGAAAACCTTGATCCTGCGGTTGAAGCAGGTATCGAGGAGTCGCTCCGGACCCTACACAGGCTAAAGACACTGGTCAACTCGATGCTTATGATTGCCCGGCTGGAAAGCAGCCAATACATGAAGGAGGAGAATGTAAATCTCAGCGAACTGGTCAGTGAGGTTACTTCGGAGCTGTCTCCTTTGGCGGAAGACGGCGGCATTACTATCCTGTCAAGCTGTGAAAGCAATTATCTATTCAATCATGCCAACAGGTCTCTTCTCTTTTCAATGATATACAATGTGGTAAACAATGCAGTAAAGCACACACCCCCGGGAGGCAGGATCGAAATTACAGGCAGGGAAAAGCCTGACCGGTTCGAGTTGTCAGTATCTGACACCGGCAACGGGATGTCCCCGGAACAGCTTGACCGGCTCTTTACCCGTTTCAGCAACCGCCCTGATCCGGCCGGAAACTCAACAGGAATAGGCCTTGCAATTACCAAGTCAATAGCCGATTTTCACAATATAGCTGTGCGAGTCATCTCTGAACAAGGAAAAGGGACACAATTTTTTTTCTTTTTCCCCGTAAATTCATTATAGCTTCATTTTCACGGGTTTAAATTTGATCTGTTATCTGAAAATTAAACTTAAAACAGATCAAAATGAAAAAGGAAATTCTTGTTGGCGCAATAGCACTTTTGATAGGTGCCGGCGTCATGGCACAGTCAACAGAACCGGTACAGGACCAGGTCAAGACAAAGAAACAACTCCGGACAGAAGCCAAACAGCAGGCTAAGATCCAGGAGCAAACCCAGAGCGGTGATCCGATCATGACCCAGACTCAGACCCAGGCACAGACCAGGACAAGGGACCAGAAGAAGGAGCAGGTGCAGGAACAGGCACAGAGCGGCGATCCGATAATGACCCAGACCCAGACACGCACCCAGAATCATGGTGCTGCTGTAAGTGAGACTGCCAAACAGGCTCAGACCCAGACCCAGGGAGGTGTCGGCGAAGTGGTCAGGGAACAGGCCAAACTCCAGGGTGATGCACAGAAATCAATGAAACAGGCAAAGACCTCTACCAAAAACAAGGGTGCTGCCAAAAGTATCAGGACAAACCGTCCGGCAACTATAAAGGGTACCGGCGCAGGCCGTAAATAGTCAATACAAAAGGGCTGAGATAAAAGCCGGCAGATCACCCTGCCGGCTTTTTTATTGCCGGAGTAATCAACCTGTTCAGCTACCTGATAACTGAACCCAGGATATCCCAGATATCCTCAAGAAACAGGAAAGGTACCGGAACATCGGACGGGTTCTCACCCATCCTGACCATGATAATGCTCTTCGAAGGAATCACACTTACGAACTGACCGTTCTTGCCCATGCCGGAATACATGTCTGAAGGGGCTGAGGGTGTGATACTTCCGGGTATAACCAGCTGTGAACCGGGAGCCATGAATGATTCCTTTCCGTTAAGCCACCAGAGGTAACCGTAGCTTTTGTTAAGTGACTGGGACGGAGAAATCATGTCAGAAAAGTAAGCTTCATCCTCCATTATTGCTTCCTCATCCCATTTGCCGTTTCCAAGCATGAGCAGGCCGAACCTTGCCATCGACCGTGCTGTGCTGTAGTAAACATGATCGTTTTCAGACCACAGCCATACCCCATCCATCCCTATCCTGTCGCGAAGCACCTTCCTGAAATAATTTTCAAAAGTTTCCCCGGTTGCATCTTCTATTACCTGGTCAAGAAGTGTATACGGAGCATTGTGGTAGGCCCATCTTGTACCTGCATCAGCCTTGTACAGAAGATCAGCCGGATCGAAACTGTGGTTGTCTGCGACACCGTCATCCAGACCTGTTGTCATTGTCAGCTGATGTCTTACCGTTATTTTCTCTTCCTGAGCCGGGAGAAGAGATGTCCAGCCTGACCCGAGGTAATCTTTTGTCTTGCCGGATATGGAAAGGTAACCCTGCTCCTGAGCCTTCCCGGTAACGAAGGCCGTCAGGGTCTTCCCGGCAGATGCCCAGTACCATGTTGAGGATGTGGTAAACTGGCCTCCCGTAAAGGTTGTTCCAA
>JAKAXP010000231.1 GCA_021816545.1 Bacteroidota bacterium | reverse complement strand
AGACAGAACTGCTGATCGACCTCAGGGGAGGGGATTATGATTCTGTAACAGGAAGGGTACTGAAGGGAGAGGCGCTCACCTCACACAATACATTTGAGAAGAGCGAAACAGTCAGGCCTGAGCCTTTAAAAGGGGCCAGGATAAGGGACAATATGCTAAGCATGTCAGTGCCGCCGGCATCGGTGACGGTAGTGACTGTTACGAAATGATGCTGTGGTCAGGCTCGTCGCGGAAAGACAGATCATTAAGGTTGCCTGGTGAAATGACAGAGATGCGGCAGAGAAAAGCCGGGGATTCCTTGAGATAAAGCCTGGGTGGCATACCCGGGGAAATGAAGCCAATGAACTATATTTGTAAGTACTATTATAACCTAACAATAATGAAAACAGGACGACTCATTTTATTAACGGCAGCGGCACTTGTCATGATAGGCATGAGCTCATGCGGAAACAAGTCAAAAGAGATGGTAACAACTGAAAGCTTCGGTTCATTCGGGGGGAAGGAGATATCCCTTTTTACACTTACCAACAAGAAGGGTGATGTGGTAAAACTCACAAACTACGGTGCTACGATCGTTGAGATCAGTGTGCCTGACAGGAATGGTGAAAAAGCCAATGTGACATTCGGCTATGACAACCTGGAGGGCTATCTTGGCGGCGACCTCTATTTCGGCAAGGTAGTAGGGCAGTATGCAAACCGCATTGCAAGAGGCAAATTCACCCTTGACAGCGTTGAATATACCCTTGCACTGAACAACGGCGTGAACTCACTTCACGGCGGACCCACCGGCTGGCACAGCAGGGCATGGGATGCCGAGGCGCTGAAGAACACTGACTTCCCGGCAGTGAAGTTTACCTACAGCAAGGCTGACATGGAAGAGGGCTACCCCGGCAACGTGGTGGCAGAGGTTGTCTACACATGGACTGATGAAAATGAGCTTATAATGGATTATAAGGTCACGACCGACCGGAGGACCGTTCTCAACATAACAAACCATGCATATTTCAACCTCCACGGTGCCGGCAACGGTGACATCCTTGACCATGAGGCTGTAATCAGGGCATCGGCATTTACGCCGGTTGATTCAACACTGATTCCCACAGGGGAGCTGAGGCCTGTTGAAGGTACCCCCTTTGATTTCCGCACCCCGCACCTGATTGGTGAGCGGATTGGCGAGGCATATGATCAGCTTGTCCTTGGCGGAGGTTATGACCACAACTATGTTCTTGACAATGTTGAGCAGGTTGATGCCGAGGTATATGATCCTTCCACAGGCAGGGTTCTTCAGGTTATCACCGATCAGCCCGGCGTGCAGCTTTACACCGGCAACTTCCTTGACGGAACACAGACAGGCCGCGGTGGCAAGGTTTACCAGTACCGATCGGGCTTCTGCCTTGAGACGCAGCATTATCCTGACAGCCCCAACCAGGCATCCTTCCCGTCAGTCATCCTGACACCGGAGGAGCCTTTCCTGTCAAGCACTACCTATAAGTTTGGGGTCAGGTAGACGGCCACGGAAAGTCGGCAGTTGGCAGTACCAGTCGGCAGAAGAAAGGCAATAGGCAATAGGCAATAGGCTGAAATACAGGATATTATTGTCAACACTACTGCCTACCCTTCAGTCTGGCTGCTCGCGGAAATGACTCACAGGGTCATTTCTTTTCGCTCGCCCCTCTCTTGCCTACTGCCTCTTACCTGCTGCCTGATCTTCATCCGGTCTGGTGAATGCTGTCAGTTCGCCTTCTGCAATAACCTGATCGTTCTGAAATACCCTGCCGTTTATGATTGTATAGGTGAGCAGGTCATCCGATATCGTAATCTCTGAATATATTTCAGTGTTTACTGCCGGCAATGATTTTATTCTGAATTCCCTGACCTGTGCCAGAAAACCACTGCCTATCCCTCTGCCTTCGGACAGGCGTAAATAGCCCATGCAGGCAGCAGCAGTCTGTCCAATGAATTCTATCAGGCCTGCTTCCTGAAACAACCCGTCAATGCAAAACACATTTGATGCCTTGATGAAAAGTCGTCCTCTGGCTGATTTGTCACCGGCATCTGTCAGCCTGTCGATCATAATCATTGGATGACGCTGGGGTACAAGGTCAATTATATCATATTCCTCCGGCTTCAACTCTCAACCTGTTTTCAAAGATGCAGATTAAACATTTCCTGTGTTTTGCCGCTGTTATTTCATCTGAACCAGGCGATGGATATAGTCGTATACATCTCCCAGCGTTTTAAGGGAAAGCATATCCTTCCCCTTTACGGTTATACCGAATCTCTTTCTGGCCATGACTGCGATGTCAACAAAATCAAGGCTTTCGAGGCCAAGATCGTCTTTGAGGTGCGCATCAGGACGAATTTCCTTCTCATCCACCTCAAATTCCTGTAACAGGAATTTATTGACAGCCACGATAATTTCTTCTTTTTCCATCAGATGTTTTCTAAATGCTCGGTCAATGAACCTTTTTAATTATAAGGCAGGAATTTGTTCCTCCAAAACCGAATGAATTTGAAAGGCATACATCGAATTCCGCCGGTGTTGTCTGTGTGATAATATTCAGTGGCGAAGAGAATTCGTCGGGCTCTTCGAAGTTAATATTGGGTGCAATGAATGAATTATTCAACATGATAACAGAATAAACAACTTCACTTGCGCCACACATCGACAGTTCATGTCCTGTCATCGATTTGGTGGATGACACCGCTGGTCTGTATTTGCCAAATATCCGGTTTAATGTCATCGCTTCAGCCTGATCGCCAAGGGGTGTCGAAGTTGCATGAGCGTTGATGTAGTCAATCTTGCCGGGGTCAAGCCCTGCCTCATTCAATGCCATGGTGACAGCTCTTATCTGTCCGTTTGTATCCGGGACCGAGACATGGGTTCCATCAGATGAGAATCCGTAGCCCACGACTTCTGCAAGAATGGGAGCACCTCTCTTTATGGCATAATCAAGGTCCTCCAGTATGACTGTCGCCGCACCTCCGCTTGGAACAAGTCCGTCCCTTTTCCTATCGAAAGGTCTTGATGCTTCAGCGGGCGACGACTCAAGCCGTGAAAAAGCTCCCAGGGCGTCGAAGTTGGCAACACAATAGAGATTTACCTCCTGGGTCCCGCCGCAGATTATAGTCTTCTGATAACCATGCCTGATCATTGAATAGGCAAGTCCTATTGCATGCGCACCGCTTGCGCAGGCAGCACTTACTGTAAAATTGATTCCTTTCAGCCGGAATATCACTGAAAGGTTGAGTGAGACAGTTGAGTTCATAGACTGGAATACAGATCCCGAACTGACCATCATTGTATCTTTTGTCTCACGTATTGTGTCCAGGGCTTCAATTACAGGAAGTGCGGAACCGTCATTTCCGAAGATGATGCCCGCATCTGTCAGATCAAGGTATTCCCGGGTAAGCCCTGCTGTCATCAGTGCTTCTGATGTTGACATATAGGCAAATTCTGCCTGCTGAGGCATGCACGACCGTGACCGGTGGTCAAGGATACCCCTGAGCTCAGGGTTTTCAACTTTCCCGGTCAGGCCAGACTGGTATCCGAATTTCTTCCTTTCCGGGTCGAAAATTATGCCTGACTTTCCGTTGTAAAGAGAGCTCTTAACCTCTTCCAGGTTCTTCCCGATCGAGGAATAAATGCCAATCCCGGTAATTGCCACTCTGTTCATTGGAAAACAGACCGAATTTATTATGTTGAAATTCCACCGTTGACTGAAATCACTTCGCCGGTTACATAGGATGATTTTTCAGAGGCCAGGAACCCTACGACTTCAGCCACCTCTTCAGGCAGACCGAACCGGTTGAGCGGGATTGTGTTTTTCAGTTCATCCTCATTCAGATCTCCTGTCATGTCAGTTCTTATGTAACCGGGTGCAACTGCATTAACAGTGATATTCCTTTTGCCGATTTCCTGAGCCAGGGCTTTTGTGGCGCCTGTCACAGCAGCCTTAGCAGCTGAATAGTTAACCTGTCCGGGAATCCCTGTCGTTCCTGCCAGCGAGGTAATATTAATAATCCGGCCGTATTTCCTTTCGA
>JAKAXP010000230.1 GCA_021816545.1 Bacteroidota bacterium | reverse complement strand
TGAGTTCTGGGAGATGCTTGAAAGTCTTAAAAAAGAAGGAATTACAATTATTGTATCTACCCCCTACATGGATGAGGCGCTTCGGTGTGACCGCATAGCACTGATACAGCAGGGCAGGCTTATGGGAATCGACACCCCGGCTGCCATCCGTACATCATTTGGCAGTAAGCTCTCGGCAGTCAGCCACCCTGACAGGTACCGTCTTCTTCTGGCTTTGCGCAGGCTGCCACAGATTGCCAATTCTGAACCATTCGGTGATTCAGTGCATGTAACCCTTCGTGAAGGGGCAACGCCTGAAGATGTCTCGAGACAACTTGAAGAGGCAGGGTTACACGGCGCCAAAATCTCGGAAGCCGTACCCGGCATTGAGGATGTTTTCCTGGAACTGATGAAAAAGGAGAGATGATGGTCGGACGGTCGTGCAGTCATGCAGTCTTGCCGTCGTGCAGGCGGACGGTCGCACAGTCACGCTCTGAAGGCCGGGAAAAATTAGAAAAGTGATATTGATGGATAGGGAAAAAGTCATAGAGGTAAAGGATCTGGTCAAGAGGTTTGGCTCATTCACGGCCAATGACAGGCTGACCTTTGATGTTTACCGGGGCGAGATATTTGGATTCCTGGGTGCCAACGGCGCCGGCAAAACCACCGCCATGAGGATCCTGTGCGGACTCTCGCGACCTACCTCGGGGAAGGTCATGGTTGCAGGTATCGATGCCTCGCGCCGGCCTGAAGTGATAAAGAAGCGCATTGGTTACATGTCGCAACGTTTTTCACTCTATGAAGACCTTACCGTCAGGGAGAACATAGAGCTCTACGGAGGCATATACGGAATGACAATGAAAGAGATTGTCCCCCGCCGCGAGGCCCTGCTAGAGCGTCTCAGCTTCACCGCCTATGGGGACACGCTAATAGGCTCCCTTCCTCTCGGACTGAGACAGAAACTCGCTTTCGCTGTTGCCGTATTTCATGAACCTGAGATAGTATTCCTCGACGAGCCTACCAGTGGCGTCGACCCGGTCACGCGGCGCCAGTTCTGGGAGATGATCTACGAGACCGCCTCGCGCGGCATAACCGTCTTTGTTACTACGCATTACATGGACGAAGCCGAATACTGTGACCGCATCACAATAATGAGCGAGGGAAGGATAGTCGCACTTGACACCCCCTCCGCCCTTCTCAGCCAGTACGGCACGGCCTCTGTTGAAGAGCTTTTCGTAAAAATTGCCAGACCTCAAAAAACAGGCGTATGAAAAGGTTCATGGCATTCGTCCGCAAGGAGTTCCTCCATATCTTCCGCGATTTCCGGACGCTGATAATATTGTTCGGCATCCCTGCAGCGCAGATACTCATATTCGGCTATGCCGTCCGCACCGACCTGAAGAATGCCGGCATCGCCGTGCTTGACAATGCCCGCGACGAGGTCTCAAAGGAGCTGACACAGAAGTTAGAGGCATCGGACTTCTTTTACATTAACAGGCAGCTTTCCTCCTATGATGAGATCGATCCCACATTCAAACAGGGGAAGATCAAGGCGGTAATCATCTTCCCGGAACGGATGGCCGCCGGAATCGCCCGTGAGGGCAAAGCCACCGTGAGCATCATTGCTGACGGCTCCGAGCCGAACACCGCCAGCCTTGTGACCGGATACGTCACCGGGATACTGAACGATTATTCGGCAACGCTCACAAAGGATATCACCTCGGCGATGCCAATGATCAATCCCGAGGTAAGGATGTATTTCAATCCCAATCTCGAGAGTCACTTTATGTTTGTTCCGGGCGTTATAACGCTCATTCTCATACTTATATGTGCACTGATGACCTCTGTGACAATCGTCCGGGAGAAGGAGTTCGGAACAATGGAGGTCCTGCTGGTTTCTCCGCTTAAACCCTGGCAGATCATAGTAGGAAAGGTAACTCCATACTTTTTCCTCTCACTGGTAAATGTAATTGTGATACTGCTGATGGCCTGGTTTGTCTTCGGGCTGCCTGTACGGGGAAGCATCGCCCTGCTGATAGCCGAGTGCATGCTGTACATACTGCTCGGGCTCTCGATCGGCATCATGGTCTCTGCCTCAACCAGCAAAATGGAAAATGCAATATTCATATCATTCCTTGCGCTGATGCTTCCGTCCCTGCTGCTTTCGGGGTTCATCTTCCCGATTGAGAACATGCCGAAGATCTATGACTATGTGAGCATGATACTGCCGCCAAGGTGGTTCGTGGAAGTGATAAGGGCAATAATGATCAAGGGAGCAGGATTTGCATATGTCTGGAAGGAGACCGCAATACTTGCCGGTATGACTCTTTTCTTCATGGTCATCAGCTCCAGGAAATTCAAAACGAGGCTTGGGGAGGGGAAATAATGAGAAAGCTGTTGTTCCTTTTGCGTAAAGAGTTCCGGCAGATACGGCGAAATCCCTTCATGATCAGGGCAATCATCGCCGTGCCGGTGCTTCAGATGCTGATCCTCGTTCCGGCAGTGACTTTTGAGGTCAAACGGATAGATCTTGCAGTTATAGACAGTGACCGGTCGCAGGCATCACGTGAGCTCATCGCGAAGCTTACAGGCTCATCATTCTTCGTTGTCACAGCCTCCCCGTCCAATATCACAGAGGCTGAATCAATGCTTTTTGCCGGCGATGCCGACATGGCCCTTGTAATTCCGTCAGATTTCTCTGAAGGTCTTGCCGGAGTCACCCGCCCGAGGCTTCAGGTTCTGGTTGATGCTGTGAACGCCACCAGCGCACAGCTCTCATGGAACTACCTAGTACAGGTTGTGCGCGATTTCAACCGTGAGGTGATATTAAACAAGGGAACACCCGCAGGGATCTCCGGCGGATCCGGGGCTGCCGCGGCAGGCAGCATGACACCGGCATCATCCGGCGGAACAATTGCATCAGCAGGCTCCATCCCCGGACTGTCAGTATCTCCACGTTACTGGTACAACCCAACGCTCAATTACAAATACTACATGCTTCCGGGCGTGCTTGTAATCCTCATCACGGCCATCGGTCTGATGATGTCAGGACTCAACCTGGTCAGGGAGAAGGAGAGCGGCACAATAGAGCAGATAAACGTCACCCCCGTCATGAAATGGGAACTGATTGCCTCAAAGGTCATCCCGTTCTTCTTCATCGGGCTCCTCGACCTGGCACTTGGACTGAGCATTGGGTGGCTGGCATTCAACATCCCCTTCGAAGGGAGCCTCCTTCTCTTCTTCGCCTGTGCGGCGATATTCCTCGTGGCAGTGCTGGGGCTTGCGCTCTTCTTCTCAACGATGGCGTCGACGCAGCAGCAGTTCCTCTTCGTGGCCTTCTTCTTTGTGATGATATTCATCCTGATGAGCGGCATCTTCACCCCCACCGAGAGCATGCCGCTATGGGCGCAGCAATTCAACTGGGCTAACCCGGTGGCGTACCTTATGCGCATTAACCGGATGGTTATGCTGAAGGGATCAGGATTTCATGAGATTGCAGCGGACATGGGGATGCTCACGGTGCTGGCTGTCTCCTTCCTTGCGCTGGCTATCCGCGCATATCGCAAGAGAGCATAAAGAGCCTGGCCTTTATTGGCTTGCCCGTGCCGGGCGAAGCAGATCGGACCGGGGTTGCAATAGACGGGGCAGGCTGACAATGGCCCCCAACGGGAGAAACAGACTGGGACGGGAATTCTCCGGGCGGGGCAGGTTGACAATAGCCACCATCGTGCGAATCAGGTTAACCTGCCGCCTCCGTCAGCTTCAGGATATCTAGTTTTTTCATCTTCAGGAGCTCTTCCATCACCCTGGGAGACCGGGCCATCAGACTGTCAAGCACCGAGGGAACAATCTGCCAGCTGACACCGTACCTGTCCTTCAGCCAGCCGCACATGCTCTCCTCCCCTCCGCCGGAAATAAGGGATGACCAATACCTGTCAATCTCCTCCTGGTCATCGCACAACACTGTCAGTGAGAGACCTTCAGTGAAGCCGAACGCATGCGGTCCGGAGCTGTCCATTATCATCAGCAGGTAATCCTTTATTGTGAATTCACCGTGCTGAATGTTGCCGGCAACCTC
>JAKAXP010000229.1 GCA_021816545.1 Bacteroidota bacterium | reverse complement strand
TATCTCCCGCCTTCAGATAAAAATCACCCAGAGCCTCAAGGGATGTTGCCATTCCCTTCCTGTCATTCATCTGCCGGACAAGGGTGTAGCGCTTGCTTATATATTTCATTGCTGAGTCCATCATTCCCAACTGAAGGTACGCCACCCCGATGTTTCCGTAGTTGATCGAGGCTTCAGCCTCAATACCCTCAGCCAGGTTTATTTCAAGACTCTTCCGGTAGTAATCAAGGGCCTGCTCAATATCACGCATCAGCAGGTATACAATCCCTATATTGTTATAGGCGTTGGCCATCCCGCTGCGGTTGCCCTGCTCCTCGTTGAGGCCGAGGCCGTTAAAATAGTAGTGCAACGACTTGTTATAATCACCCTTGTACTTGTAGACGCTGCCCAGGACCCTGTAGATGTATGCAATACCTGTTTTATTGTTGAGCTTTTCATAGATCCTGAGGCTGGCGTGGCAGTGTTCAAGTGCCTTGTCATAGTTCCCAAGTGTTTTGCATACCGAACCTGCCAGGGAGTGAAGGTTGGCCATATCGGTTTCACTGTCCAGTTCAATATAAATATCAAGCGCCTGCAGGTAGAAGTTAAGAGCTTCAGAGAAGCTGTCTGAATCTTCACTCAGTTGTCCCTTTACCGTCAGGGCATCAGCCAGTCCCTTCCTGTCATCAGCCCCGGTAGCAAGGATCATTGCCTTTTCCGCCATCTCAGCAGCCCTGTACCTGTCAAGGGTGCGCAACTCGGTGGCAATCAAGTTATAATTCCTGATCTTCTCTCCGGTGGACATCGGCTCGCCTGTTGCCTGTACCAGTGAATCAAGGAGCCTTGACTGGCCATTAACCATGCCGGTTCCGCAAAAGTTCAGCAGAACGAAACTGAAAAAAACCGATGCTATCAGCCTAATTCCCATGGGTGTTGAATATAATGATTTTTTAAACCCGACGGCCTTCGATGGATTGATTTCCGTCAGATCTTCGGCGGGTAGCCGGTCACATCCCTGATCTGTTCATACAGTGGCTGAAGATGACGGTACATCTTTGAATACACTTTCTCATAGAGCTCACGGTAGATCTCCACATTCCGGCGATCAGGCTCGTACCGGTCTCCTCTCCTCGTCATTGCTGCGACAGCAGCCGGAAAATCATTGTAATACTTCATTCCGACCGCAGCATTGATGGCCGCGCCAAGTGCAGAGGTCTCATAGGTATGTGGCCTGTAAGTCGCCATGTTGAAAATATCGGCAGTAATCTGCATGGCCTGTTTGCTCTGCGATCCCCCACCCGATACAATAATGGTATTAACCGGAACCCTGGTTCTTTTAACCGTCCGGTTAAGACCTTCCTTGAGCGAATATGACAAACCTTCAAGTATGGCACGGTATACATGGGCACGGGTATGAACATCACCAAACCCGATAATTGCACCCTTGGCCTCTGTTCCGGGGACCTTCACTCCGGGCGACCAGTATGGCTGAAGCATGAGACCCATTGAGCCTGCAGGGACCTCGTCAACCATGGCATCAAAGAAGGTCTCAGGGTGCCTGCCGGTCTGCTCGGCCATCTGTATCTCCTTCAGTCCGAACTCCTTCTTGAACCAGCTGATCATCCAGTAACCCCTGTAAATCTGCACCTCGGTGTTGTAACAGTCGGGAATGGCACTCGGGTATGCAGGAAAAAAGGGAATCACCTCGTGGTATTTGCTGTGTGTTGTCTGCACAGTTGCCGTGGTGCCATAGCTGAGGCAGGCAACGTCGGGAGTGATTACACCTGAGCCCAGCACCTCACTGGCCTTGTCAGCTGCGGCTGCTATCAGTGGCAGGCCGGCCGGGATGCCGGAAAGCTCTGAGGCTTCCCGGGTGATTGTTCCAAGCACCTCAGAAGGCTTGACAATATCTGGCAGTTTCTCCCTTTCTATCGGGAACATCTTGTAGTTCATGTGGCTCCTGTCGGTCCACTGCTGCTTCTTATAGTCAAAGGGAAGGTAAGCCACAGTGCACCCTACGGAATCCCTGTACTCGCCTGTCAGTACCCATGTCAGGTAGCCGGACAGGAGCAGGTATTTGCTTGTTTTTTCCCAGATCTCAGGAGTGTTCTGCATGATCCAGTTGCACTCGCCGTTCTTGACGGCAAAGTGAACAGCCTCTCTCATGTTTACCAGCCTGAGCGCTACGTCCATCAGCCGGCCGGGGTATTTGCCCACGGAACTTAGTCGCTGATCGAGCCAGGAAATTGCCGGGCGGAGTGATTTCCCCTCTGAATCAAGGTTGATGAGTGTTGACCGCTGCGAGGTAAGTGTCACCGCCTTTATCCGCTCCTTTGCATAGGTTGTCTCACTGAACAGCTTCCGGAGCGATTCAAACATCTTGTCCCTGAAGTATTCGGGGTACTGTTCCGCCCACCCGGGCGCAACGGAGAAATAAGGTTCAATCTCAGTCTTTGCCAGCTGAAGTACGTTGCCTTCCAGGTCAATCAGTACTGAGCGGACCGACTGTGTGCCGAAGTCTATTGAGAGGATAAGGTCATCGGATGATTTCATGGTCAGGTATTTAAAGTCCGTTCCTGCAGCCCCGGCTGTCTGCCATGGGTTCATTTGTTCTTTGTCAGTTTATTGCAGCCCCGGCGTGCCGCCGGTATTCAATTATTCATCAGCAGCTTATTGCAACCCCAGGGTGCCTCCGGGATTCATAATATTGCTGGGATCCAGATGCCTTTTAACCGCCCTGATCAGCTCCATGGAACTTTTCCCCAGATGCCCTTCCATCCATGGGGCAAGCACCCTCCCCACTCCGTGATGATGGGAGATTGATCCTCCGTGTCCTAGGATTGTCTCCACAAGTCCACTGTGAAACACGGCAAAATCCTGCTTCTCATTTCCTTTTTCCATCGGACTGAGGAATGTGAAATACAGATTTGCCCCGTTCTCGTAAACATGCGATATGTGAATCATCAGGAACGCCTTCGGCCTCTTTGATACATATTCATGTGCCGCCTTCCATACTTTTAGCAGGTTCTCCCAGGTAACAGCCGTCTCAAGGGTATCGGTCATAATACCCAGGTCCATCAGCGGGTCACGCATATAGGCGCTTGAGTATCTCTGCTCAAGCCATTTTCTCACGGGGGAAGTGCCGATATACATCCCTTTCCCTGACCTGGCTTTACTTTTTATCTTTCCGAGAACGAACCGTGCGTAGTCCTTCTCCCCTTCCACAGTCACGAACATCAGGCACCGGTTGCCAGGTTTGAACCCCAGTGCCTGCAGAGCCCTGTCGGCTATAGTGCCGTCGAATCCGCCCGTGCGGAACGCGATGTCAGTCTCATCAGGATCTGAGATCCGGAAGAGATGTGGCTTGCCGCACTCCGACTGCATGACTGTGCGCATCGCCTTAACCGCTGCCTCAAATGTCCTGAAGATGAATGCGGCGGAGGCAGTATTTTCCGGGGCAAAATTAAACAGATGAAGTGTTGCTTCGGTAATAACCCCGAGAGTTCCCTCAGCACCCGCGAAAATCCTGAACAGATCCCACCCCTGGGCTGTCCGAGGATAATCCTTTGTCTCTATTACACCTGCAGGTGTGACAGCCCTGAGTGACACCAGCATGTCTTCGATCTTTCCGTAACCTGTGGATGCCTGTCCTGCCCCCCTGGCAGAGATCCACCCACCCACAGTTGAGTATTCAAACGACTGCGGGAAATGGCCGCAGCTATACCCCTGCCTGTTAAGTTCCTCCTCCAGCGCCGGGCCGTACATGCCAGCCTGTACCGTAACCGTCTTGTTTATTTTATTTACAGCAAGGACCCTGTTCAGGTGTTTCGTTAGATCAAGTGTAATGCCTCCCCGGGGTGCGCGCACAGCCCCTGTCACCGATGAGAGTCCTCCGGCGGGAACCACAGCTATCCGCTCCGCGGAACAATATTCCACTATCCGCACAACCTCTTCATGTGTTCGGGGTGCAACCACTGCATCCGGCGGATCAGGCACCAGCCCAAGCCTAAGGTCAAGAAGCTCTCCGTAAAATTTGCCGCACGAAAAGCGGGCACGCGAAAGATCATCCGTCAGTACGTTCTCA
>JAKAXP010000228.1 GCA_021816545.1 Bacteroidota bacterium | reverse complement strand
GGAATGATCTTAAATATTTTTTTGGTTTTCATGTTGGAATACTATTAAAACTATATATCCTATAAAATAAGTAGGACAAAGTAATGTGAAATAAATAACACGCAAAGCGAATGGAACCGTTTTTTTTACAGGAATGTTGTAAATATCATACCGGGGAAGGAGTTATCCGGAAGCCGGATTCTCAGTCGAACCAGGCTGAGCCTGAGTCAATCTGCCTTCTGATCAGTGCGAATAGCTCTTTTGTGTTACGTTTCTCAGACAGTTCGGGCAGGCAGTCAAAATCGAAGAATCCCGCATCGGTAGTTTCTGTACTGTCACTCAGCTCACCTCCGGTAAGGTTGCATAGGATTACTATTTTATAATAATGGTATTCGAGAGGCGGGAAATTGTGCCTGTCCGTATCTACAACCGCCAGGAGGCGGTCAGCGGTAACATGCAGGCCTGTTTCTTCCCTGACCTCTTTAACGGCCACTTCTGCCGGCGAATAGTTGATATCTGCGAATCCTCCCGGCAGGGAGAACCTTGAATCGCATCTTTCCCTGGCAAGAAGAACCTTCCCCTCCTTAAGGACTACAGCTCTTACATCTACTTTCGGTGTCTGAAATCCGGTTTCGTGGGTAAAAAGACCGGATATTTTTCGTGGCTCAGCATCTGAAACATGTGAAGCCAGGTCAACGCTCAGGGCGCGAAGTTCACCATACCGTTCCCTGTCGAAATCATTTTCAGCATAATGCAAACCGGCCTGGGCAATGGCCTGTATTCTTCGGGCTATCTTAAGAATCTCGTTTTCTGTCATCAGTAAGCCTTAACGGTTCAGCTAACTTATGAAAAAACCAGCTGATCGCAACAGACAGATTATTTTTAGCGGATAGTTAAGTGTTTAAGTTATTTACGACGCATTCAATCAATAGTTGCGGTTAATCAGAGCGGGAAGTAAATACCGATTGAATAAAGCAGCATGACTGGTGGTTGCTCGAAATCTATATCCAGGGCAGGTCCGCGGCTGAGCGGAATACCAAGCCCGAGAGAAGCTGACAGATACTTTCTGGCCCTGAAAGTAAAAACACTACCAACTGCGTCCTGGGCGAAAGTGTCACCTATGCCCTGATGCCAGTAGGCAAGTGAAACAAAGGAGCTGTTGATTGCAGGTTTCAGATGGTAATTTACTCCTGCCCCGAATCCGATATATCCGGCACCTGCCTGGAGTCCTAACTGAGGAGTTACCAGGTACTCTAAGTCAACACCGATAAGAGCCCCGCCCCCCTGAAGGAACCCGACTGTGACAGCAGCTTTCTTTTCGGGAGGAGGAGTCAGCCCTGTTCCGGTTGCATCCTGTGCAATGAGTGAAATTGACGGAAGGGCAAAAAGAGCCAGAAGAAAGATTTTTTTCATTTCAATAAAGGGTTTAGTTGATGGTTTATTAAGCCAAATTAGCAAATATGCAGCAGATGTCCCGGACCAGTGCAAATATTTTTTTTGACCCTCCTGATCCAGGAACTTCCGATATAACTTTTTATGGCATCATTTTTCAGTCCATTTTGTCACCTCGCTTAAAAGGCTTTACTTTACCGCTATTCAGTGGAAAAGTTTTATGATTATATCATCTGATTGCAGATAGAATTACAGCCCAATTCATTTTCAGCATAATGCAAACCGGCCTGGGCAATGGCCTGTATTCTTCGGGCTATCTTAAGAATCTCGTTTTCTGTCATCAGTGTACCTCAACGAACCTGCCAACCTATAAAAAATAGGCCAGATCCTTTTGACCCCAATACTCCTGTCATTGTTCCCAGATGCACCTGACTGCAATCCCGTTTGTTTTTGGTACGGGGTTGTTCTCAACCAGCTCGAGGTTAGTGTATGAAGTGATCCAGTAAGGCAACTTATCTGCTGAAGTTGATGAACTCCACCACATTGCGATCTCACTCATCATATAGTACAACCCGTTTGGCCCTCTGAAACCACCGGGAAGAGCTGTGAATTCACTTGAATTTGTTGCACCTTCGTTCGGGGCCTTCCACAGGCTTGTACCAACCTGCCTGATTTTTCCTCCGGCCACATTTCGGCCGCCCAGGAAATCCCTTAATTCAGTCCAGTCTCCGGAGGTTGGCACGCGCCACCCCTCAGGGCATAATTTGCCAGTTTCCACGGCAAAACCGTTATACAGTTTCCCGTAAGCAGTGCCGTTTGATGTTGAATTGTTATAATCACACCATGCCCCCGATGTTAACGCAGCCCATTCCGTAGCGCCTGTAATGTTGGGAATCACTGCTCCGTCATTGAAATGCTCTACCCTCAGGTTCTCTTTCATCCATCCCTGTTTGCCAATGACGATAACATTATAAGTATTTCCGTCCACATCTGTTACGGTGGAAGGTATTTCTGGATCACCTGACTTTTTGCAGCCGGTGTACACAAGGGCAACAAACAATAACAGCAAAGCCGCCTTCAAGGTGGTTCTTGTGAAATTCTTCATAGTAGAATCAAGTTAGAAAAGATGGGACATGTATTCATAAAATCACAGTATGATGGAGGACATTCATCTGTCAGGGCGGGTTTTCCTGAGGAGACACCGGGAAGATTACTCTCATAAATTGCAGATTTGTAGGGTTAACAAGATTCCTAATTTAGTAAAAAAATCAGATCTGCCGTTTAAAACCGGATCAAATTTGGAGTTACCTGAACATGAATAATAAGGATCCTGAAGATGTAATAACTAAGTTGTATTTGCCATGGTCAGGCCATTCATCACCGAGGTTTACTTCAATGGCAGGGAAGCAAAGGTCGGCTGGTTGCAAACAATTTGTTGTCAGTGTTGTTAAAATCCTGTTTCTTTACGGGAATGAACCTGACCTACATAGATTTTCTTGTCAGTGCGGTACTTGCCACAATCATGTTCGGGGTTGGGCTCTCCATTAATTTCGAGGATCTCCGGCAGATTTACAGGTCTCCAAGGGCTTTTGTGCTGGGTCTGGTGTCTCAGATGATTCTGCTGCCCCTGGTTGCCTTCCTTGTTGTTGGATTTACAGACCTCCCTCCGGCAGTTAAGGCGGGTTTCATAATACTCTCTGCCTGCCCGGGAGGTACCACGTCAGGTTTTGTGACAGTACTGTTCAGGGGTAATGTAGCTCTTTCGGTATCACTCATTGCGGTCAACAGTCTGCTTACACTGGCCACCATCCCACTGCTGGTCAACCTGGCGCTTACCGTCTTCATGGGGAGGCACTCACCCTTTGAACTCCCTCTGATACCCTCATTCCTTCAGATTTTTTTCATCACGCTGCTCCCGGCCATGACAGGAGTTTTGATCAGGTACCTGCGTGAAAAGATAGCCAATAAAATACAGAAGCCGGTAAGGTCGGTCATGATAGTCCTTTTTGCAGGGGTATATGGTATAATTGCCTTTGCAGATGAATCGAGCGGCGGCTCGGGGATCACCAGGGCCGATCTCTGGAGTATACTCCCCTTTGCCGTAATTATCAACCTGGGAGGATTCATTGCCGGGATGGCCATGGGCCTGATCGGAAAAACCGGTCTCCGCACGTCATGGACGATAGGGGTGGAGGTGGCGCTCCAGAACACCACACTTGCTCTTCTTGTTGGAGGGACACTGATCCAGAGCAACGATATGGTCAAACCGGCGCTTGTATATGCGCTGTTTTCCTTCTGGACTGCGCTGCTTTACGGAGTGGTGGTCAAGTGGTACAACGGATCAAAGCTATTCGGGGAGTTCAGGTAAGCATCACACTGTAAGCTATTCTACAATAATTTCATCACAGAAGAGCCATGCCTTGCTGCCGGCACCGGCATGCCACGGGGGACAGGTTATCTGGCCCCTGGCCACTACCCTCACGTACCTGGCTTCGACAGCCGGGAAGGATGAGAAATAGGTCTCAATCCTGTTGCCCTGGTCAGCGGGATCAATTTCAGTGTTCACCGTACCCATTGTAGTGAACCTGCTGCCGTCTGCAGAGTAGGAGTATTCAACGCTCTTCGGCAGGAAAATCCAGCTTCCGGTGGCCGCCATATATGTTGATGAAACTGATGTTACGGCTATTTCTAGATCG
>JAKAXP010000012.1 GCA_021816545.1 Bacteroidota bacterium | reverse complement strand
AACAAAAAAGACAGAGGCTGCACACCAGGGACAGCCTCTCAATTTACTGACACGGAAAGACAGGTTAACACTGTCTTTCTTTTTTTTACGGGATATATGAACAAAAAAATATGACAGAAGCATATGATTATCCGGTGAAAATATCTATAATTTTGCCTGTCTTATTAAACCTCCCGTTAATAACTGTTTAAAAATGAAAAACTTTCTCCTGACCCTTGCCGGATATAACAGGAAAAGGATGTTTCTCTTTATGATGATTCTCCTTCTCCCGGTATCCATGTTCGCGTCAGACGGTTCCGTTCCACAAATCGGACCAGTACGCGTTGAGTTTATAATTTTTGGCCTGATCCTTCTCGGGGTGGCGCTTTTTCACAAGCATACATTCTGGGTAGCCATAACAGGTCTCACAGTTCTTCTGATCTTCAAGTTTGCATTTGATCCGGCTTTTAAGCTGGGCGAACACATGTTTGGCACCACTCCTTTTATGGAGCAGATCATGGATAAGGATCTGAGACAGGGGGAATGGGGGATAATTCTCAACCTTCTCGGACTGCTTCTTGGATTTGCAGTGCTTTCAAAGATATTTGAAGAATCAAGGGTGCCTGATATACTCCCGAAGTACCTTCCGGACGACTGGAAGGGTCCATTCCTTCTGCTGATCTTTGTCTTTGTCCTTTCATCATTCCTTGATAACATTGCTGCAGCACTGATAGGAGGGACCATAGCCCTGGTTGTATTCAAAAACAAGGTGCACATCGGTTATATTGCCGCCCTCGTTGCAGCAAGCAATGCCGGCGGCAGCGGAAGCGTCGTGGGAGATACCACCACAACAATGATGTGGATTGACGGTGTTGCAGCCTTTAATGTTCTGCATGCCTACGTGGCTGCCCTTGTTGCACTGCTGTTCTTCGCCTGGTTTGCATCTCATCAGCAGGACAGGTACCAGAGGATAATGAAGGATGCAGATACCAGTGCCAGGATAGACTGGGTTAAGATTGTTTGTGTAATCCTCATCCTGGCAGGTGCAATAATCTCCAATATTCTCTATGATATGCCTGCATTGGGTGTCTGGATCGCAATTGTTATAGGTGCCTTCCTCAGGCCGGTTCCCTGGAAGGAGGTCCCGGCATCGCTCAAGGGGACAGTGTTCCTCTTGTGCCTCGTTATGTGTGCGTCGATGATGCCTGTGGAAGAACTTCCTGATGCATCATGGGTGACTGCCTTTGCACTTGGGGCCCTTTCAGCAGTGTTTGACAATATTCCACTTACCAAGCTTTGCCTTGACCAGGGACACTATGACTGGGGTATGCTGGCTTATTCCGTAGGTTTCGGAGGTTCGATGATCTGGTTCGGGTCTTCTGCCGGAGTGGCAATCACAAACAAGTTCCATGAAGCACGTAACGTGGTCCTCTGGGTAAGAAAAGGTTGGCATGTGGCGGTTGCCTATGTCATCGGGTTCTTTGCCCTCTACCTGCTTCTTGGTTGGGAGCCGGCAGATACAAAGGAGCATAAGATAATCGACTGTCCCGTCCCCGGGTGCCCGATGGCAGGCCAGGGTGAGGCGCCGGAGGGGGCTGTCAGCTACCTCGACCTCATCAACAGATAGAAGGCAGCAGTCTGTTTTAAATGGAAAGGCATCCTCCGAGGGATGCCTTTCCATTTATAGGCAGGATAGCTGCTGAGGCAGCAAACGGTTTGAGCGGGGTCTCACCCGAGAATCTGCGCCTGAACCCAGTAGGCGCCAGCACCTGCGAGGTATCCCACAAGTGCAAGCCATGAGATTTTTTTCATATACCAGATGAAGTCAATCCTCTCGAGGCCCATTGCAGCCACGCCTGCCGCAGAGCCGATTATCAGCATGCTACCCCCTGTTCCGGCGCAGTAAGCCAGCAGTTCCCAGAAGAGGCCGTCCTGTACAAAGAATCCGGCATATGCCGGGTCTGCAGCCATGCGCAGCATGTCAGGCGTTACCACTTCATACATTCCCATGGCGCCGGCCACCAGAGGCACGTTGTCAACAACCGCTGAGATAGCTCCTATCGCCAGGTTGATCAGGAAAATGTCACCCAGCTTCTCGTCAAGCCAGCCTGCCAGCAGGCTGAGGTGGCCGGCGCTCTGCAATGCCGCCACGGCTGACAGTATTCCAAGAAAGAAGAATATAGTAGGGGTATCAACCTTCTTCACAATGTTGTAGATTGTGAGCTTCTTCCTTATCTCATCCTCCTTGTCACGGTGCATGATCTCAGAGACCAGCCACAGAATCCCAAGACCGAAAAGCATTCCCATATATGGAGGCAGGTGTGTAATGGTCTTGAATACTGGAACGAACAGCAGCATTGAGACACCAAGAATAAGAATGAACGTCCTTTCAAACGGCGTTGTAATATCAGCCGATTCATGCGCTCTCTCCGGTCTCTTTACCTCTCCCCTGACCATGAATGAAAGTATTGTCAGCGGAACGATCATATTCAGAAGGCTCGGGATGAATACCTTCAGGATAATGTTGACAGTGGTGATCTGACCGCCTATCCAGAGCATGATTGTGGTCACGTCACCAATGGGTGACCATGCGCCCCCTGCATTTGCGGCTATCACTATCATACTGGCAAATATCCAGCGGGTAGGTTTGTCGGAGATGAGCTTCCGCAGCAGGGCTATCATAACAATAGTTGTAGTCAGGTTGTCAAGAACGGCTGACATGAAGAATGTTATGATCCCTATTACCCAGATGAGCTTTACCTTGCTTGTTGTCGTAATCCTGTTGGTGATTACCGTGAATCCGTGGTGCTGGTCAATCACCTCAACGATTGTCATTGCGCCGAACAGGAAGAAGAGGATTTCGGCTATATCCACAAGGTGATGCGCCAGTTCCTCCCTGACGAATGCACTGCTGTGTCCTGCCAGGTCAACCGTTTCTTTGAAGGGGGATGTGGCAAACTGGTCCGGGGTCAATGCCGGTGCAATGTTTCCGAGGATCTGCTGCCCCATCAGTTTAAGTTCCTCCCATGAAGGGGAGAAGCCCATTGCGAGCACCTGCTCGCTGGAAAGCGCATATACAGCCCAGAGGATTGAGCCCAGCAGCAGTGCGCTTGCAGCCTTTTCAACCTTGATCGGATGTTCGAGGGCTATTGCCAGGTATCCCAGCAGGAATAGCACAACCATTAATATGAACATGATTCTGAGTTTTTAGTGCAATTAAAAGTATTCGCGTAAAACATAATAATGACTTTTGTGAGTGTCAGAGGGTATATGACATCCCCTGTGCCGGTATTTCTATTGCAGAGATACCCCTCTTTTCAAGGTATGACCTGTACGTCAGCTGAGTTTCATATTCACCGTGAACCAGGAAAACCTTCCTGAGCAGCGATGGATCCTGGCATGAGAGGTAATCAGCCATCTCACGGTAGTCGCCGTGACCGGAATATGATTCTATCCTTTCAATCTCCGCCTTTACCGGGTATTTGTTACCGTGGATTGACACTTCCGGTTCGCCCCTCAGAATCCTTGCCCCGAGGGTTGAAGGGGCACAGTAACCGACTGCCAGTATTGTATTTGCGGGGTTGCTGATGCTGTTTGCCAGGTGGTGTTTTACCCGCCCGGCTTCCATCATGCCTGATGATGAGATAATGATTACAGGCCCCTTTATCTCGTTGAGGCTTTTGGAGCCTTCAACTGACGTGTTGTAAAAGAGTGAGTTGAAGCCGAAGGGGTCCGGGTCAGTAAGCATGAGCTCCCTGACGTCGTCATTGAAGCAGTCAGGGTGCATGCGGAATATGTTTGTGGCGTTGACAGAGAGGGGGCTGTCAACATAGATATCCACTTTTGGCAACCGGCCGGCGTTGTAAAGGTTGTTCAGGGAGTAGACCACCTCCTGGGTGCGGCCTACACTGAATGCCGGTATTATAAGTTTTCCCTTCTTTTCGACGCATGTCCTCTGCACCACACGGTAGAGTTCCTCGTCTGATTCTTCAATTGACGGATGCAGCCTGTCACCATATGTTGATTCCGTAATCAGAAAGTCGGCCTGCGGAAACGGTTCCGGGCTCTTCAGTATCCTGTTGACGGGTCTACCTATGTCACCCGTATATGCGAGGCGTTTGATTCCGTCCTTCTCCTTCAGTTCCAGGGTGACGACGCCGCTTCCCAGCATGTGTCCGGTATTCGTGAATTTCACCGTGGTGAATTCGTCAATCCGGAACTTGCGGTCATAGGCCACACTGATGAAGAGCTTCATTGCTGCCACGGCGTCTGCCTGGGTGTAGAGCGGCTCTACCGGGGGAAGTCCTTTTTTCGCCCTCTTCTTGTTGAAGGTAATAGTATCATGCTCCTGTATCTTGCCCGAGTCTGCCAGCATGATGGAACACAGGTCGCGCGTGGCGTTGGTGCAGACGACCGAGCCGTTAAACCCGTTGCGGTAAACAAATGGGATAAGACCCGAATGGTCGATATGTGCATGGGAAAGAATAATATGGTCGATTGAGGCAGGTGAGAAGGCTACCGCCCTGTTCTGCTCCTCCGTCTCCAGACCCTTTCCCTGGAACTGGCCGCAGTCAAGCAGGATATTCTTTCCGTGTTCCGTTTCGATAAGAACCTTACTGCCTGTTACCTCCCGGGCAGCCCCGTAAAATGTTAGCTTCATCTCGGATGTTATGATTTATGATTTGCTAATATAGCGAAAGTTGCCAAATTGCCCCGGTGATTAATCTTTAACAATTAATGAACAATCTGTCAAATCTTCTTTATTTAGTGAAGTCATTGACTTATTTTTGGCGTTTGCTAACAAATCTCAATTCAGCTCATGAAACTCGACAAGATTTTTTCGTACCTGGCCCCGAAGGAGGGGAAGTTTTACCCGCTTTTCAAGGACGCCTCGGCAAACCTTATCATTGGCGCGGAAATGCTTGTTGACTTCATGAATGAACCTTCGCCGGAGAAGAGGGAAGCTCTCAGCAACAAAATTAAGGAAACCGAACTTGTCGGTGACCAGATTGCAAGAAATCTCTATAAGGCTTTGAACGGCACGTTTATTACCCCTTTTGACCGGGAGGATATATTTGACCTGATCCATGCCACTGACTCAGTCCTGGACCTGATCCACGGAGCATCAAAGCAGACACATCTTTACAAGCTGGCAGAAATACCCTCGGAATTCCGGGAGATGGCTGATGTGATAAGGAAGGCATCAATCGAGATCAACACTGCCTTCAACGGCCTGCGCGATGTTCTGAACCTTGCCAAATACAAGGACAACTGCCACAGGATCGGGGAGCTTGAGGAGCATGCCGATGACATTAACCACCGCTACCTGGCGAAGTTATTCCAGGAAGAAAAGGATGCGATTGAACTTATAAAGAAGAAGGATATCCTCGCAGCACTTGAAAAGGCTGTGGACCGCTGTGATGACGTGGCTGATATACTTTCTTCCGTTATTATCAAAATCGCATAACTGAACTGCCGTGGATTTCTCCCTCCTGATCATCATAATAGTCCTCGCCTTTGCCTTTGACATGATCAACGGCTTTCATGATGCGGCGAACTCGATAGCTACAATAGTTTCAACCAAGGTGCTCACCCCGTTCCAGGCAGTGGTCTGGGCAGCCTCATTCAACTGGCTTGCCTACCTTGTTTTTGAACTTCATGTTGCAGATACAATTGCGAAGACTGTCGATACTTCGGCTATTACGCTTATGGTCATACTGTCGGGCATCATTGCAGCCATATTATGGAACCTCCTGACATGGTACCTGGGCATTCCTTCCAGCTCTTCGCATACTCTTGTCGGAGGATTTTCAGGCGCAGCAATTGCCTGTGCCGGGTGGGATGTGGTACATTCCGGAGTTATTCTGAAGATTGGATCCTTTATCTTCCTGGCACCCCTGATAGGGATGATCTTTGCATACCTGATTTCAATTTCACTTCTCTGGCTTTTCCGGAGGGCGAATCCGTTCAGGCTTGAAAAGAAACTGAAGGTCGGGCAGCTCTTTTCGTCTGCCCTCCTCAGCCTCGGCCACGGCGGCAATGATGCGCAGAAGGTGATGGGAATTATTGCGGCTGCACTTATGGTCTATTTTAACGGAGTTGACCCATCTGCAATTCCTCACTGGGCTAAGATTGAAATGGTTAACGGTAAAATGCACGCAATCCCGCACTGGATTGTGCTTGGCTGCTATTCTGCCATTGCTATCGGCACTCTTATGGGCGGCTGGAGGATAGTCAAGACAATGGGTACAAAAATTACCAAGATAACTCCCTTTGAAGGTGTTGCTGCCGAATCAGCCGGAGCACTTCTTCTCTTTGGTACGGAGGCTTTCGGGATACCCGTCAGCACAACCCATACAATAACCGGAGCAATCATGGGGGTCGGCCTTACAAAAAGAATGACCGCTGTCAGGTGGGGAGTGACTGTAAACCTCCTTTACGCCTGGATACTTACAATCCCCGTATCAATGGCTATTGCAGCCGGGATGTACCTCCTGCTTTCGGCTATCACCGGCCTGCATTGACAAGGTGTCAGTTCATGGTTGTGAACCCTCTGACTGACCCGGGTCCGGTCTTGTGAAGATCAAATACAATAATTTCGTTTTCACCCTTTTTCAGCCAGGAGGCCGGGCAATATAGTCTCGTCTGCGGACCTGTCTCCCAGTAACGTCCAAGGTTATGCCCGTTGACCCAGACAATACCCTTGACAAAGTTTGTCATATCGATGAATGTATCGGCTGTTTCCCCGAGGGTCAGAGTGCCCCTGAAAAATATCCCGGGTTTCTTCATTTCTCCCCCGGTGGCTTTCAGTGATTCTGCATAACCGTCGCCCATTGGGAACCCCCGGACCTCCCAGTTCATAAGGGTCATTCCGTTAAGTATAACCCTGTCGGTTATCCCCTTGCGGTCAATCATTGCATGTGCAAAATTGATCCTTCCCATTGCTTCTGTAAAGATTTCAAGAAGAGGATGTTCGGAACCTGAAGCGGGTAGGTCAACAGAGTTGATTCCCAGTCTCCTGTCAAGCGTGCCGATGTATTTTCCGTCAAGGAATACTGTAGCATAGTCGTGAATGTCAATTACAGTCAGCTTACCGCTCTTATGCCCTGTCAGCCCTGTACTGTAGAGCATAAAACCGTAATCCTGGCCGAAGGCTTCGAAAGATCCGGGCTGTACTGTAAGCACGGGTTCCGGCATATTGTCCCACACTGAAGTATAGGGAAGGAGATCTGTCTCAGGAAAGCTCATTGCCGGAACCGGCTCCGGAATCGGCGGCAGTTTTGCATTCTTCGGCAGGTAGGAACCGATAAGCTTCCTCAGCGCCATGTATTTGGGTGTGGCCCTTCCCTGTTCGTTTATGGGTGCATCATAGTCATAACTTGTAATATCAGGCTCATACCCTTTCCCTCCTGAGTTGGCTCCCGCGGTATATCCGAAATTGGTTCCCCCGTGGATCACATAAAAGTTGAACGACTTTCGGTTATCCATCAGGAATTTTACTTCGCGAAGCAGATCCGCAGTGTCAGGTCTTGCCCAGTCTTCACCCCAGTGTGTGAGCCAGCCGGGATAAGTCTCACTCGAAAAAACCGGTACTCCGGGATTCATTTTCCGGGCCAGCTCAAAATCAGCTTCGGAGCTGCCTGAATCAAGTCCTACCGCGCATCCTGGGAGAGTGCCAGCCTCAAGCATATATGTCGTGGGCCCGTCCCCGGTGAAGAATGGCACGTCGATGCCGCTTCTCTCCCATATCGCCTTAAGGGCGAAGAGGTAATTGCGGTCATTGCCGTAGCTGCCGTATTCATTTTCAATCTGGATCATGATTACCGGGCCGCTGTTTGTGATAAGGTGGGGCCGGAGGACGTCAGCCAGTCGCGATAAGTATCTTTCTGCCGCCTTCATGTACGCGGGGTCCATACAGCGCACCTTAATTCCCTGTTCCCGGAGGAGGTACGGTGGTATCCCTCCGAACTCCCATTCGGCGCATACGTATGGCCCGGGCCTTATCATAACCCACATCCCTTCTTCGGCAGCAATTTCTATAAACCTTGAGATATCACGGCTGCCGGTGCGGAAGTCATACAGTCCTTCATCCGGCTCATGATAATTCCAGAACAGGTAGGCGGAGATCGTATTGCATCCCATGGCTTTGGCCATCTTAATGCGGTGACGCCAGTATTCTGCCGGTACCCTGCCAGGGTGAATTTCTCCGCTGATGATCTGGAACGGTTTGCCGTCAAGCAGGAAATCATCTTTCCCGAGGGTGAATGTATGCCCCTGTGAACCTGATTTTACTTCTGGCCCGCCTGCTTCTCCGGACCGGCCTGCCTTTACTGATTTAACATTCTCCGCGCTCTGGGCTGCAACGGTATAAGCGGTTAACAGCAGGACAATCACAAAGGCCAAACGGCATGTGGTATGAGCTTTATTCATAGCAATTGATTAAGTATGTTCCGAAGGAAGCCCTTGTCAGACAGTCCCCTTGTTCCATGCAGGGAGGATCTCTTTCTTAAAGGCTTCCTTTTCCTTAATGAGGGCCTCCATGTCAAGTCCGATAGCCTTCTGGGCACCCGATTTTGAGGAAATATCAGGAATCATGACCCTGTCAACCCCTTTGGAGGCCAGTAGTTTTGCCAGTTCAATCCGGGCTTCAAGTCCCTTCAAGATGCCGTTGCCAAGTATTGATGCCATCTCAATTGGAGCGTGGAATGAGCCGCCGTGACTTGCGGCGCAGAAGTCCCATCTCCACTGTGATTGTCTTATAAGTGAGAGAGCCGGTTTCATTGCCTCTTCGGTAAAACCGGCATCCCATGCGGCTTTGGCCTCATAATGGGCAGATACCAAAATTTCCTCGAGGTGGTTGCGCAGTGCCGCAATCTTGTCCTGACGGTCATAAACATTGTTCAGCAGTTCCTCTTCGCTCTGGCGATGGCAAACAGCGCAGGTTGAGGAGATCATATTCAGCGGACTCTGAACATGGTGACTCGTATATTTCACACCACCCTCTGCAATGAATGGCATATGGCAGTCAGCGCAGGCAACTCCGCGCTGCCCGTGAATGCCTGTTCTGAACAGTTCGTAATCGGGGTGCTGAGCCTTGAGCATTGGTGCCTTGCTGATAGCATGGGTCCAGTCAGAGAACTGGTAGCTGTCATAGTATTTCTCTATGCTGTCAACAGACATGCCCTTATCCCAGGGGAAGGTGAGGTACTTGCCCTCGCCCCTGAAATAATATTCAACGTGGCACTGTGCGCACACGAGGCTGCGCATCTCCTGGTGCCCTGCATCCTCAATATTCTTTCCCTGCCGTTCAAATGCTTCCCTCAGGGCGGGGCGGGTGATGGTCAGCGTCATGTTCTCAGGGTTGTGGCAGTCGGCACACCCGATGGGGTTTGTTATCTCGGGTCCCAGTGAAGCCCATTTTGCCTTGTAGAAGTTTTCCGCCCCCATTTTCTCGATCATTCTTGGCACGTCAGGGCTTTTACAGGCCCAGCATGTACCGGGTTGCGGACCGGCATCAGGGGTCATCGGTGCACCTGTGCGGAGTGTGTTCCTTATATCCTCCACTGCCCAGTAATGCCCGCGAGCCTGGTAGTAATCCTTTGAGAATGCATATCCTGCCCAGAGGACAACCAGTTCAGGATCGGTGGCAAGCATATCCAGCGGCTTGCTTCCGTCGTGTTTGCTCCTGAATGATGTGTCAGAAGTCATCAGCCAGGACTTGTATTCCCTGGGGTAGAATTTCCCCCATACGCTGTTGTCTGACTCAAACGGCTGCAGGTCAGTTGGCGGACGGTACGCATATTTTGCTTCCGAGCGTCTTTCTACTATTGAGGAAGCAAGCATGCCCAGGAGGAAAACAACAACTGCGGTGGCGAGAAAGAGAAGCCAGCCTGCCCATGGTTTTTTGGATATGAATTCCTTGATTGACATAGGTTCAGGTATTAGGTTGTATTATAGGTTATCTTTAAGGGTAGGGGTGATTGCAAACTGGGTTGAGGAGATGCTGTTGACCCTGTCATGCGGGGTATAGCGGTGGCAGTCAAGGCAATGACGGTCACGGTGTGCAGCCATTGCTTCTTCAGGTCTTCCGGGGCCGTCACTGAAGAGTGATTCATGGCACCGGAGGCAGTTCTCCTGTACCACGCGTCTGCCGGGTTCCCTTATATAAATAGCCTGGGGTTCGTTTCGAAGTGTAAAGATCGTGGCGTGCCTGAGGCCGTCATTGGCTTTGAAATAATATTTCCTGATGAAGCTGTCATGGGGCACATGGCACGCATTGCAATCGGTGATGCTCTTGTGCGCACTGTGGGACCAGGTGGCAAACTGCGGCGTCATTATATGACAGTTGATGCACACCCTCGGGTCATCGGACAGATAAGAGGTGGCATTCGAAATTTTCAGCATATAAAACGCCAGCCCGGTGAATGCTCCCAGGAGTACTATTACAGGTAATCGCCACTGTGGCGGAGGCGTGAAGAAGCTGATCAGTCTGTTTGGTCTGCTCATGGCAGTTGCCTTTTATCCGGTCAAGTGTTAATCGCAACCTCCTCCCCGGTAATCCGGAAGGTCTAAATGAAATTGACGAAGCAGAGTGCCACCAGTGCAGTTCCGTACCTCTTGTCAATAGTCAGAGACTCCCTGTAGACAGTGGGTTCTCCGAGGTAATACTTGGAGAATGTCCTGTCATGCAGGTCATGGAGAACGGTATAGAGCCTCTCTTCGAGAGCCTCCATGTCAAAGTACCCGGCAAGTTCGCACACGAGGCCTCCGATTTTTTCCTCGCAGGTGTCATCCTTGTACATCCAGGCGAAGATCACTCCGGCGGAGACATGTTCGCCGTAGTAGCCGTTGGCCACTGCCATAATAGTGCACAGTTCCGAACCATACGGGGGCATATCAACCTCATCAAGGGTTACTAGCCTTGATGTTGCCGGCAGGACCGATGAGTAGTTCATGATGTTGTATTCTGCAATGCCTGCATCATGAAGTGCCATGTGATATGAACCGGGATGGATTGCATATTCGCTGCATCCGGAGCCCTGTGTTACAAAGAACTCGTTTGGGATTCTGTTGTGGGTTACTTTAACCATTTTGCATACTGATAATTTAGGTTTATAACGGTCATAAGACCGGAAGAGGCAAATATACCTAAAAATAAAAATTACCTGCAAGAATTAAGCAGTGATAATTCAGATTCTCGCCATGGCCAGGACGAGGGAATAAATCACGAGGGTAACCGTTATATAAGCTTTTCTTGCACTTTCCGGGCTCAGGCCGGGGAACCTGTATGTGATAGAAGAATGCCTGCATGAAGGAAGGCAGTCACCGCAAAGTGTGCAGGTAAGTCCAGGTCTGAGGCTGGAAATGTCAGATGGTGTGAGGGCGTCATATCTGCATGCGGAGGAGCAGAGCATGCAACTTGTACAGCTGTTTTCTATCTTCATCCTGAACGGATTGATATGTTTCAAATAGCTCGTAAGTGTTCCTACAGGGCACCAGACAGTGCAGTGAATCATCTTTCCCCTGCGGCGGGTGATGAAGCCTATTATCAGCAGTCCGGCCACCCCGGTGGCAACTCCGGCAGCAAGGGCAATTTCCTTCCCGGCACCAGCAATCCGAAGCAGGAGGGCGGCAGCAATGGCAAGCACAAGGAAGCTGTTCTTCAGGGCCAGCCTGTTCTCCACCGGAGATGAGCGGGCCTTTTTACCGGCGAAGGCAGAATCAATTGCCCCGAAATAGCAGTACTGGCTGCACCATGCGGGTCCGGAAAGGAGCACGGCGGAAAGAAAAATCAGGGTCATGACGGATAGTTCACCACGGTACAGCGGACCGGAGATTATCAGGGCAGGGACGGGGAGATGAAGGTTCCCGGTCATGAGAAAGATTTTGTCGACGGCAATGCCAAGGATCAGTTGCAAAAAGAAGACAGCTGAAAAGAGCGACCAGCTGAACCTCCTCCACCATCCTGACCGCCCGGGAACAAGCATGTGGTACTCCAAAACTGAAGCAAACGCAGCAATTATAGCTATCTGAATGTACCCGCCCCCGGAGAAAAGCCTTTCAAAAAGGAGCATTGGCCTGTCACCTGCAAACTGCAGCGGGAGAAGGATTAGAGTTACAATTGCCCCTGTCATCAAGGGTAATCGGAGTCTTTTTTGCATATATTCATTGCCAGCCTCAAAAATATTGAAAAAGCTTCAGGCAGTATGCAGTCAAAAAACTTTAAATTGGAGAGCGCAAATTTATGTTATGCACAGGAAGCTGATTTCGGCTGCAATTATGATTCTGTCCCTGCTCAATGGAGCAAAAGGAGAGGTGCGGGAGATAGGTACACCGTATATAAGAAACTTCACCAAGAGTGATTATCATGCCAGCACCCAGAACTGGGCTGTTGCACAGGATGCGAGGGGATTCATGTACTTTGCCAACAACGACGGGCTTCTGGTTTACGACGGGGTACAGTGGCACCTGTTCAGGATGCCGAACCTTTCCATGGTAAGATCAATTCACATTGATGACCGTAATAATATCTACATAGGCGCCTACAATGACCTGGGAAGGATGGTGGCAGAACCGAACGGGAAACTTTCCTTCCGGTCATTCAGGGATTATATCCCCGAAGAATACAGAAATTTCGATGATGTCTGGAATATATTTACTTTCCGAGGCAGAACGATGTTCCAGTCGTATAACGCTGCCTATTTTTACCGTGACGGCTCTCCTATGACGATCGTTCCGGCCCCGTCAAGGTTTCAGAATTCTTACCTGGTAAGAGACCGGCTCATTTTCAATGATACAGAGAAAGGCCTGATGGAATTTGACGGGACAAGGCTTGTAAGCCTGCCCGGTTGTGATGCTATTGCAGGTGAGGACATCTGGTCAGTACTGCCGTTCGGCCAGGGAAGTGAAATACTCATTTGCACCTCCCGTAACGGATTGTTCATTTATGACGGGTATCGTCTGAAAAAATGGGATATCCCGGTTAGCAGGACACTGAGCCGCGACCGTATATTCAGTGCAACTGCCCTCCATGACGGTCATTATGCCGTCGGGACCATTCTGAACGGGGTGATGATAATTGACAGTGAGGGTAATGTCATTCAGCACATTAACATGAAAACGGGGCTCCAGAACAATACGGTCCTGGATATGCTCACTGACAGGACCGGCAACCTCTGGTTGGCTCTTAACAACGGGATAGACTACCTTATTGTGAATTCCCCGCTAACATTTATCCGCAGCTACGAAGGCTTCGGTGCCGGATATACGTCACTTATTCATGACGGGAGGCTTTACCTTGGAACAAACCAGGGTCTTTATGTAAAGCACTGGCCAGAAAGAGAAGGGGGAAGTGATTTTAAAATAATACCCGGCACTTCCGGACAGGTATGGTACCTTGGCGTTCACAACGGTGTTATCCTTTGCGGGCATGATGAAGGAACCTTCAGGATTCAGGGAGAAGAAGCAACACTTATCAGTAATGTGGCCGGCGGCTGGAAATACATGGAGCTGAAAGAACATCCGGGTTATCTTATCGGAGGTACATACAGCGGCATAATACTTTTCAGTTGGGAACAGGGGACATGGAAGTTTGTCAGGCAGTTACCGGGGATGAACGAGTCGTTCAGGGTATTTGAAGAGGACAGGAGCGGTGCTATCTGGATGAGTCACGGTTTCAAGGGGATTTTCAGGGTAAGGTTGTCTGAACGCCTGGATACGGTTAATGACGTCAGGTATTACAACACTTCAGACGGACTCCCCTCAGATTTCTACCTTAATTTAGTCCGTGTCCGCGGGCAACTGGTCGTAGTATCCGAGACTGAAATATATGAGTACTCAGCAGCGGAGGACCGGTTTGTAAAATCGGTTTATTTCAACCAGTTGCTGCGTCCGATTGTCGCCATCTCATATCTTCTCGAGGATGCCGAAGGAAATATCTGGTATGTTGCAAGGAACATGGCCGGAGTTTTCAGGCTTAAAGAGGATCAGTCATATGAACGTATTACAATCCCGTTTCTGCTTCTTGCCGGGAGATTTATCCACGGGTTTGAGTCGTTCTATCCATATTCACCGGAAGATGTGATTATTGGTACAGAGGATGGGTTTGCCCATTACTCATCCCGTACTACAGGAACCGGGTATGAAGGATTTTCTGTTTACATAACCAAGGGAGAAGCCCTTCACCAGGATTCCGTGTTTTATTATGGCCGGACCTCTCTGTCACCTTCAGAGAGACTGAATTACAAATTCAGGTATGCACACAACAACCTTCGTTTTACATTTGCATCACCTGTCTATGACAATGCCGGCAATACGGAATACAGCTACAGGCTTTCAGGCTATGAGGAGGAGTGGTCTGACTGGAGCAGGACGTCAGTAAAGGAATATTCCAATCTTCCTGACGGAAGGTTCAATTTCGAGGTAAAGGCAAGAAATCAGCTGGGTATTGAGAGTGCCCCCGATTCGGTTGAGTTTGTAATCGGTCACCCATGGTACAAATCACATACAGCATATATAGCCTATGTACTTGCCTGTACGGGACTGGTTCTTCTGCTGATAAGGTTCATCAGCTGGAGGATTGAACTTTCAAGAAAGAAGAATCAGCGGATCTATGAGGCAAAGGAACAGGAGTACAAGAGACAGGCACTGGAGTCAGAAAAGGAAATCATCCGGATCAGGAATGAAAAGCTGCAGGCTGAGATGATACTTCGTGACAAGGAACTTGCAAACGAGGCAATGAACCTGGTAAGGAAGAATGAGTTTCTTAATGAGATAAGCAATGATCTCAACAATCTCAGGAACGGATGCCGGGATGAAACAACAAGCCTGCGGGTCTCGGAGATACTCACACGTATTGGCAGGGAGGTTGACAGCAACAGACAGAGAGAGGTCTTTGAAAGTGCCTTTGATGAGGTCCATGAAGAGTTTCTGCAAAGGGTTAAATCACGTTATCCTCAGCTGACCCCCACAGAACTAAGGCTCTGTGCCTATCTTAAGATGAACCTGCCTTCAAAGGAGATTGCTCCGCTCCTTAATATTTCTGTCAGAGGTGTCGAAATCGGCAGATACAGGATCAGGAAAAAAATGGGTATCTCCAGGGATAAAAACCTTACAACACATTTGCTTAGTATCTGATCAAAATTCACTCATTGTAGTATTGCTTCAATTAATTGATGTATTTTATACACTCATTAATGATTTTTTATATATCAATATATCAATAGTATAGAAATTTGCATGATGAATTATTGATGTATTCAATAAAATTGACTGATGTATTTTTGAAGTAAAAATTGCGGACGTTTTTTCAGGATTATCATTTTACCTTAGTCGCTGTATTCGGGTGGTCGGATGATCACCTGAACCAGTACACAAACCAAAATCTAAAACTCAACAAATTTATGAAACAGACAATCCTGGCTCTTTTGTTTATTGCATGTACCCTGGGTTTGAATGCACAGGGCCTGCAGATCAAAGGGGTCGTAACGTCAGCAGAAGACGGACAGCCTGTTCCGGGGGTTAGTGTTTTCGTTAAGGGAACTACCACCGGTACAATGACTGACCTGACAGGGTACTACAGCCTGAGCAATGTACCCGCAAATTCTATTCTGGTCTTCTCATTTGTAGGAATGAAGACGCAGGAAATAGTGGTAACTGAAAGCACTACTCTGAACATTGTTATTGCTTCAGATGTGGAGCTAATGGAAGAGGTAGTTGTTGTGGGGTACGGAACCCAGAAGAAGAGCCTTGTAACGGGAGCCATTGCAAAAGTTGAGGGTGATGACCTTCGTAAAGCTGCAGACATGCGTGTCACTCAGGCACTGCAGGGTAAAACCGCCGGTGTGGTCATTACTGCCAACTCCGGTCAGCCCGGATCACAGATTTCAGTCCGTATCAGGGGTGCCGGCACCAATGGTGATGCTGAACCGCTTTATATAATCGACGGCCTTCCAATGAGCGGAGCAGGGACGGACTTCCTGAATGCGGCAGATATACAGTCGATTGAGGTATTGAAGGATGCCGCCTCAGCTGCAATTTACGGTGCACGTGGCGCCAACGGCGTAGTTCTCATTACAACAAAAACCGGACGCACTGACACCAAACTGACAGTAACCTATGACGGATATTACGGTTTCCAGAACCCGTGGAAGAAAATTCCCCTTCTGAACTCCGCAGAATATTTGATGCTTGTTAACGAAGCATCAATAAACGCCGGCCTGGGTCCCAGGTTCAGCCAGTCTCAGATGGAAAGCTTTACTGCTGATACCGACTGGCAGGATGAAATGTTTTATTACAATGCCCCGAAGCAAAACCATTCACTCTCCTTTACGGGCGGAAGTGACAAGATTGAATATTCATCTTCGCTCAATTATTTCAGCCAGGAGGGTATTGTATCAAAGGGAAAATCAAGTTTTGAAAGGATCGGGTACAGGCTTAATGCAGCAGGTACCTTCGGATTTTTCAAGCTTGGCGGAAACATTAACCTGGCCGGAATAACAAGCAAGGGTATTGCAACAAACGACCGTTACGGACTTGGTCTTAACCAGGCACTCAACATGCCACCGATTGTTCCCGTCATGTTCTCAGACGGTACCTGGGGTACATCGGAAGCTTACGGTTTCGGTTTGCAGGAGATTACAAACCCTGTGGCAATGGCCAGTTACAACAATTCAAGAACCAGGACTTACAAGCTGATCGGGAATATCTACGGGGAATTCGACTTCTCAAAGATTTCAAAGGCACTTGAGGGTCTCGTCTTCAGGTCATCATTCGGGGGAGAATATGCAATTGTCAACACTGATTCATACACCCCTGAATATTATCTTGATGCCATGCATTTCAGTATAGTTGACAAGGCTTACAAGGGTCTCGATATGTATTCACGGTGGAACTTTGAAAATGTGCTTACTTATACAAAGTCGTTTGACGTGCATAACCTGACTGTCATGGCAGGGACAACTGCTTTCAAGGATATGTATGAAAATCTCTGGGGTTCAAAGAATGACCTCATATTTGATGATTTTGGTCATTCATACCTTGACAATGCCACTGACCCTGAAAGCGCCAATACAGGAGGAGGATATTCAGAACACACGGTTGCCTCAATCTTTGCACGACTGAACTATGACCTCATGAACCGGTACATCCTGACAGCAACAATCAGGAGAGACGGTTCGTCACGTTTCGGTGATGAAAACAAATACGGCTATTTCCCGTCAGCCTCAATCGGATGGGTGATCTCGAGGGAAGATTTCATGGCCAATTTGTCCGATATTTTCAATGTTCTTAAACTCAGGGCGAGCTGGGGTCAGAACGGAAATGAAAGCATTGGCAACTTTGGCTACACCTCTGTAATAGGAAATTCGAATATCTATTATTTCGGAGACGGTAAGACTCAGTACAATGGAACACAACCCACGAGGATTGCCAACCCGTCACTTAAATGGGAGACATCTGAGCAGACAAACTTTGGTATTGACATGACAACTCTCGGATCTTCTCTTTCACTTACGCTTGATTATTACATAAAGAAGACCAAAGACTGGCTTGTAACCGCTCCAGTACCTATGCTTGTGGGCAACTCAGCACCGATTATCAATGGAGGTTCCGTACAGAACTCAGGTATTGAAGCTGAGATCAGCTACAGGAAGCAGCTGGGTAAGCTTTACCTGAACGCTTCGCTGAACGGGGCATTCAACAAGAGTGAAGTCCTAGACATCAAGAATGCCGAGAAAAGACTTCAGGGCGGTGACGGCGGCTTCGGCCAGAGCGGAGTGATATATGCTGAGATAGGGACTCCGATGGGAGTATTCTACGGAATCCGTACCGACGGTATTTTCCAGAATCAGGCTGAAATTGACAGCTATGTTGGCACTTCAGGCGGCAAGATTCAGCCGAATGCAAAGCCTGGTGACATCAGATTCGTGGATTCCAACGGTGATGGTACGATAAGTGACGGTGACAGGGTAAGAATAGGAAGTCCGTTCCCCGATTTCACCGGCGGTCTGAACGTGAGTGCAGAGATGTACGGGTTTGACTTCAATATGTTCCTCTATGCTGCTCTTGGCCAGGAGATATACAGTGCCACCCGCAGGTATGACATGAACTATGCAAACTATACCGGTGAATGGCTTGACAGGTGGACAGGTGAAGGCACTTCAGACAAATACCCGAGGGTGACCTTCTCTGACAACAACCTTAACGGAAAGACTGTCAGTGATTTCTATATTCAGGACGGAAGCTTTGTAAGGCTAAGGAACATAACACTTGGCTACTCGCTGCCAAAGAGTATTACAGATGCAATAAAGCTGACCAGGCTACGCCTTTATGTTTCTGCAGAAAACCTTTACACATTCACCCGCTATACCGGTTATGATCCGGAAATCGGGGGAGGAGTGTTTGACAACGGCATTGACCGCGGTATCTACCCGCAGCCGCGGACAATCATGACCGGAATAAATGTTACATTCTAACATCACGAAAAAGAAAAGAGTTATGAAAAAGTCAATATTATACAGTCTCTTCATTCTGGCTGTGATGGTGGCAGGTTCTGCATGCTCAAAGGATTTCCTTGAGCTCGAACCAAAGACCGGTCAGACGGAAGCAAACTACTACAAGAGTGAAGGTGATGCTTTCCTTGCACTTACGGCAGTATATGACGCCTATTCTGTACAGAACTGGCAGTTCGCCCCCACCATGGCCGATATATGGTCTGATGATGCATTTTGCGGAGGCTCCGATGCTTCTGACATGAGCCAGTGGCAGGATATGGAAATGTTCAAAATGGAACCGGAGAACAACTCTTCATCAGACCTGTGGAACCGTTGTTATTCAGGTATCTACAGGGCAAACCTTTATCTTCAGAAACAGGATGGCATTGATTGGAAAACTGAAGGTCTGAAGGAAAGGTATGAGGGTGAGGTGAAGTTCCTTCGTGCATATTTCTACTGGGATCTTGTACGTCATTTCGGCTGGGTTCCTATCATTACAGAGGTGCTCCCGAATGTTGAAGACTATAAGAATGTAGAGCAGGGTACTCCGGCTGAGGTATTTTCACTCATCGCTTCTGACCTGGCTGATGCTGTGGCTGTACTGCCCGTACAGATACCGGCGGCTGATAAGGGCCGTATTTCAAAGGGAGCTGTTCAGGCCCTTATGGCACGCATATATCTGTATCACACCGGTATGAGTAAAATCAGCGGCCTGGGTCTTACAGCCGAACAGTGGACCGGTGGCACCACTGCAATCAACAAAGCTTATGTACAGGCTGCCCTCGACCAGGTAATTACTAGCGGAGCATACTCGCTGATTCCTTCATATGCCGATCTTTTCGACTGGGACAATCAGAACAACGCCGAGGCGGTGCTCGAGATACAATACTCTGACAAGGCCAAGTCAGGTGACTGGGGTGGCTGGAATATAAATGGAAACTTCTCCTGTGTTTGGCTTAGCGTCCGAAATCCGCAGGGTGATCCGACTGTTTTCCCGGGCTGGTCATTTTCAGTGCCGTCATGGAGTCTGGCCAATGAGTTTGAAGCCGGTGATCCAAGGAAGTACGTTACACTCTATGATGCCGAATCATTGCTCACTGACTACAACAGGGCCTTCATGAATACCGGCTACTTCAACAGGAAATACATGGCCAGGGCTGATTACCAGGGTTCAGGCGGCGATCCAAGCCACAACTTCCCGCGTAATCATATGGATATCAGGTATGCCGATGTGCTCCTTATGGCTGCTGAGGTATGGCTGACTGACAATCCCGGAAAGGCTCTAGGGTATTTCAACCAGGTACGTACAAGGGCCCTGGGTTCTGCAGCTGCCAAAACCTCAATCACTCTTGATGATATCTATCACGAAAGACGAGTTGAATTTGGCGGTGAAGGACTCAGGAAGTGGGACCTGTTGAGAAGAGGTCTTGACTATGCAGGCGAAAAGATCAACGCCAGCTTCAGCATCCCTGCAGGCACCCCGAATGCATCGGATTTTACGCCGCGTACATTCAAGGCAGACTCGTGGGGTATGTTCCCCATTCCTGCCGGCGAAATAAGGAATATGAACAGCGGAGCCCTCAAGCAGATGGTTCCGGCTTACCTCGGATTATGAATTATCCAATAAATCAAAACTGAAATGAAGAAAATCAGATATATAAGCAGATTGGCAGGCATCATGGCCACAGTACTGGCCTTCACAGCCTGTGAGCCACAGCTTGCTGACAAACCTGATGTAGGTCCTGTACCAACCTCGGATCAGCTTAGCTTCACAATCACACCTGGAAGCGATGAATTCAACTTCGTGATTGAGAATACATCCTCTGTCACCGGGATAGCATCATGGGATTTCGGTAACGGAACCAAAGGGACCGGTGATTCAAATGTTGCAAGGTATCCGATGCCCGGCGACTATACCGTTAAGCTGACCCTTGTCACCAGGGGAGGAGCTGCAACACTGACAAAAACCCTGACCCAGACGGAGACCGATTTTTCAATCTTTACTGACCCGGTATATGTCAACCTTACAGGCGGAGTTTCTGATGCCGATGGAAAGACCTGGGTTGTGGATGCTGATTCCAAAGGCCACTTCGGCGTTGGTGACGTAACACTGGCAACCGGAATAGGCCTTGACTGGTGGTCAGCCAATCCTCATGACAAGGACGGCACCGGTGCTTACGATGATGAACTGACATTCATCCTTACTGACTTTGTTGTCAAATATGACAATAAGGGAG
>JAKAXP010000227.1 GCA_021816545.1 Bacteroidota bacterium | reverse complement strand
AGAAGGGCTGCAGAAGCACGCGCCGAGCAGCAGAGGGCAAATGAGCAGAGAACTGCAGAAGCACGCGCCGAGCAGCAGAGGGCAAATGAGCAGAGGGCTGCTGAGGCCCGCGAGGCTCAGGCAAGAGAAGCTCAGCAGCGCGCCACAGAGGCCCGCGAAGCTCAGGCCAGGGAGAATGAGAGAAGGGCTGCAGAAGCACGCGCTGAGCAGCAGAGGGCAAATGAGCAGAGAGCAGCCGAAGCACGGGCTGAGCAGCAGAGGGCAAATGAACAGAGAGCTGCAGAAGCACGCGCTGAGCAGCAGAGGGCAAACGAGCAGAGAGCTGCTGAGGCCCGCGAAGCTCAGGCCAGGGAAGCTCAGCAGCGCGCCACAGAGGCCCGCGAAACCGAGAGAAGATCTGCTGAAGCACGTGAAGCTGAAAGGAGAGCAGCTGAAACCAGGGCTGCCCAACAGAAAACACAGGAATCCGGTTCCGAAAGAACCATCCGCAAATAACTACAGACTGACTGTCCTGCAGTCCCGCTGATCACCCGGTCAGCGGGACTTTTTTATTATGCCCCGGTTACCCGGAACATAACAACATTTTAATTGTTCTATATTCGTCAAAAAAAACAACAATGCAGACAATTCTCGGCGCAAACGGCAACATCGGAAAGCTTCTCGCAAAGGAACTTACCCGTTATACTGATAAAATTCGGCTTGTAAGCCGCAATCCTGTCAGGGTCAATGAATCAGACGAACTTCTTGCCCTCGACCTGACACAACCGGGAGCGGTTGACAGGGCCGTGGAGGGATCAGATGTGGTTTACCTTGTTGTGGGGTTTGAATACAAGGCTAAGGTCTGGGAGCAATTGTGGCCGGCCATGATGAGAGACACCCTGGATGCCTGTTTAAAGTACAATGCAAAGCTGGTATTCTTTGACAATGTCTATATGTATGACAAGGATCATATCTCCCAGCTTACCGAACATTCACCAGTCAATCCTCCCAGCAGGAAAGGCGCTGTAAGAAAAATGATCGCCGAAATGCTGCTTGAAGCAGTAAGGACAAAAGGTCTGAAAGCACTTATTGCCAGGTCAGCCGACTTTTACGGCCCCGATACCGGGAACAATTTTGTGACCCAGATGGTGCTGAAGAATCTTTCCGCCGGCAAGAAGCCGATGTGGTTTGTCGGACCTGATATTAAGCACTCATTCACATATATTCCTGACGCAGCCAGGGCCACGGCACTGCTTGGCAATACCCCTGACGCATATGGTCAGGTCTGGCATCTGCCTACAGACAGCAGGCCTGTAAACGGCAGGCAGTTCATCTCAATGATCGCAGCAGAGTTGGGAATCACAGAACCGGCACTTTCAATTCTTCCCAAATGGATGCTGTTCCCTCTCGGCTTCTTCATCCCGGTGATGAAGGAGATGCCTGAGATGATGTACCAGTATGACAGGAATTATTTCTTTGATTCTTCCAAATTCACCGGACGGTTCGGTATCCCGGCCACACCTTATGAGGATGGTGTAAAAGCGACCTGTCTTGCATACCGTGAAAAAGCATAATATTACATTCTCATAAATCAGCTTTCCCTTAATGATACTTGACATTGGACTTTTACTTATCGGGTTTGTTGTTCTGATAAAGGGTGCCGACTGGCTTGTTATCGGAGCATCTTCACTGGCGAGGAAGCATAATGTATCTGACCTTGCAATAGGACTTACGGTAGTTGCCTTCGGGACGTCCGCGCCGGAGATGGTGGTGAACGTCTTCTCCGCCATCCAGGGTCACCAGGATATTGCATTCGGAAATGTCATAGGTAGCAACAATTTCAACCTTTTTGTCATCCTGGGCATTGCGGGGCTTGTCACGCCTCTTGCAGTACAGTCTTCCACAATTTACAGGGAGATCCCTATTTCTTTATTTGCTGCCATCCTTCTGTTCTTCCTTGCAAATGATTTCTTCCTTTCCGATAAGCTGCTTCTTTCGCGCATTGACGGGCTGATACTTCTGGCGATGTTCGTAATGTTTCTCCTCTATGTCAGGAACCAGCTCAGGAACGACATACCTGAACCTGAGGAACCTCACAGGCAGTACACAAATCTCAAAATATGGGTATTGATCGTGGCCGGACTGACGGGACTTGTTGCCGGAGGAAGGCTGGTAGTAGACAATGCTATAAACATAGCCACCGATTTTGGCATCAGCGAGAAGATCATAGGACTGACTATTGTGGCAGCGGGCACCTCCCTCCCGGAACTTGCCACGTCGGTGGTGGCTGCGGTTAAGAAGAACAATGATATCGCAGTCGGGAACATCATAGGCTCGAACATTTTCAACATATTCCTGATTCTCGGGGTCAGTTCACTGATAAATCCGTTGCAGTATGACAGGTCGTTCAACGGTGACATATATTTCCTTGCAGCAGGTACGGTTGTCCTGTTCTTACTGATGTTCACCGGAGGCAGGAAAAAGCTTGACCGCTGGGAAGCTGCAATCCTGCTTTCAGCCTACATATTATTTACGGCGTTATTTGTTGTCCGCTGACCCAGTCCGTTTTTACCGGGAAAGTACAACCGGTAGCATTACAATCGTGAGATCAGACAGTAAGGAACATTATCGCAGTGCCAAGATCCATTATTCCGTGTAAAATGGCAAAATAGGGAAAGAGTGACGGCCTCCGGTATATTGCAATTCCAATCAACAATGCAAAGGGCAGGAAAACAACTGCACGGTACAGGATGAAGGTCAGATCTGGAATAAAAGGCATTGTCATATGCTGTAGTGACAGAAACAGTACCGGCATCAGCATCGCCGGCAATCCGGACCTGAACCCGGATCTCAGCCTGGGCATTATGTATCCGAAATATGTTGCCAGCTCAGCAAAGGCAATAGTGACAGGGAAGGTAATGACAAGTAATATTCCCAACCACCTATTTATCGGACGGAACATCATTTCGAAAGGTATCTCCGGATTATTCCATAGCCAATTCGAGAGAAGAAAATTTGGTCCGAAAACGATCGGGCCGCATAACAGCATAAGGCCCAGGAATATCAGGATGTCTTTTTTGAGAGTATCTCTCCTGGGACGAAAGAGACCCAGGTAGCTCTCCTTTTCCCTTCTGAACAGTACCACCAGTAAAGAGATACTGACAATATTGGTCAGGGTGGCAGTAAGCAGCCAGTATCCTTCTGACCTGCCCCATGACCGGAGAATCAGTGCAACAATCGACTGAAAGAGCAGGAATAAAATCATCCTGCTCACAAGCAGTAACATCAGGGTTGACATTTCATGCTGCTTCCATGAAGATGAATTTCGGGTACCGCTTGCTGACAAAGAGTTTTCCATGGTGGCAATTATTGGTCTCAACCCATTTATTGGATCATGTAGTGTAAAAATATACAGAATTACCATTTACTCCCAGGCCGACATGTATTTCTTCGGAAAGCGGTAAAGCACAACAAAATGTAACAGCTGTGCCAGACCGAACAGGAAAAACGGTTTACGGTCTGGAACTGAAAAACGAACCGTGACCGCAGTCATGAAGGATGATAAAAGTCCTTACCATGAAACCGGCAGAATTAATGATCTCCTCCTCCCGGGTCCGGTGACCGGAAATGATGCTATATTTATAGTAGAACATCAGATAAGCTTCACATCGAAATGAAACTGACTTTCACAATCATGTTTCTGGCATCCGCATTCATGACAGTCATTGCGCAACCTGCCAGTGATTTGCCCGTATGGGATGCCTCTTCAAAGACATTCAGATCTGACTGGCTGATAGACGGTACAGGCGCCAGTGCCTCAGTTTACACCACTGATGATGGTTTCCTTGTGCTAAGCAACGGGATTGTATCCAGAACTTTCTCCCTGACTCCGGATGGGGCAACGACAGGACTCGACCTGCTCTCCTCCGGCGAATCATTTCTCAGGTCGGTGCGGCCTGAGGCCGAAATTGAAATTGACGGCATGAGATTCAGCGTCGGAGGTCTCACCGGTCAGCCGATCCAGAATTATCTCCTTCCCTCATGGCTGGAAAAGATGAAGGCTGATCCTGCCGCCTTCAGGCTGGATATTTACTC
>JAKAXP010000226.1 GCA_021816545.1 Bacteroidota bacterium | reverse complement strand
AGTCCACACCGCTTTCATGCATCGTAACAGTCAGCAGCATAGCGGCCAGGAAAGCGAAGATTGATTTTGAAAACCTCGACGGGTCAAAGGGATACAACCCCATGAAGTTTTACCGTCAGAGCAAACTCTCAAACCTCCTTTTTGCACTGGAACTGCAGAACAGGCTTGAGCGTGCCGGCCTTTCGGCTATCAGCGTGGCATGCCATCCCGGCATCAGCGCCACTAACCTCCTTTCAAGGGGAACCGGAAAAGAGACCGGAAGTCTTATGAAGATGCTTATGAGGATTGTGGCCCAGTCTGCCGAAGACGGAGCCCTGCCCACCCTTTATGCCGCAACCCATCCTGACCTTCGCGGAGGTGAATTCATAGGGCCGGACGGCCCTGGAAACCACAAGGGCTATCCCGTCCTCACCAATGACGCCGCTCGTCTCTACGAGCCCGATCTTGCTTCAAGGCTGTGGGAAGTGTCGGAGGCGCTGACTGGAGTGAAGTACAGTATCTGACAGCCAGGCCCCCAAAAAGAGATAAAAGGCAAGAGGCAGTAGGCAGTAGTGAAAAAACTGCCAACGTTCAGTCATTTAATGTATTGCCAACACTCTTGCCCATTGCCTGTTGCCTATTGCCTGACGATCTTGTGCACCCTTGATTGAACAAACCGGATCATTCGTTGTTTATTTCCATGTAAAACAAGTGTTAAACAATACAAATGATACTATCATGAAAACAACGAAATGGTTTATAGATCCCGCGCACAGCGAGATGCAGTTCAAGGTTAAGCATATGATGATCACCACTGTTACAGGCACATTCAAGGAATTCAAGTCAGAGGTTGAGACTGAAGGAGACGATTTCTCGACTGCTAAAGTCACATTTGAGGCAGCAACGGAATCAGTTTTTACAAATGCAGACCAGCGTGATGCTCACCTGAGAAGTGCAGATTTCTTCGATGCTGAGAACTTTCCAGTGATGAGTTTTGTGTCATCACACCTCGAAAAGACAGATGACGATACCCTGAAGCTGATGGGCGACCTGACAATCAGGGGTGTCACAAAACCGGTCAGTCTTGACGTGGAGTTCGGCGGCATTGGTAAAGACCCATGGGGGAATACAAAGGCTGGTTTCAGCCTCAATGGCAAGATCAACCGAAAGGATTGGGGTCTCAACTGGAATGCAGCCCTTGAGGCAGGAGGGGTGCTGGTAAGTGATGATGTCCGCATCTACGCGGAGGTGCAGTACGCAAAGCAGGTCTGACAGGGGCTTCCTCATTTAAGAGCCCTTTAGGGCAGGAGTCAAGGTTCACGACAACACGGTAAAACTTAACCGTGCACGTGAACCTTTCATTTTGATACATTGTTTATTGAGATACATGCCATTCAGGAAAAACAGCCGGTCATCCATGTGAAATGCTGTGCGGAAGTTTGACCTGACTGTAATTATAACTGTTAACCCATTAAGCTATGAAAACCTGCAGACCCGTTTACATGCTGGCCGCTTCGGCAATATACATGACTTTGACTTTCACCGGATGTGAGAAGGATAATTCTTCCGGTGATCCGGATACATTTGAAGGTATGCTTTACTATTACTCGGATGTTGCAAAAAAAGAGATAAGGGTAATTGATATAAATGCCTCAACTCCCTTCAGGCGTTTATATATTCTTGACGGGGAGGTAACACTTGAAGAAATTGCCCTCGGCAGGGAACACCATGTATTAAAGGCTTACAGACCTTCTTCAACAAGTCCTATGGCATCAGCGAAAGGGATGATGATCAAATCGAAGGTGGCTGACAGTGAGTGGCTTTTCGTTGCCGACAATCCATTTCCTGGCCTTACGGGAATTGCTGATGAGAGCTGGTTTGAGGCAAGTGAATATGGGGAAGGTGCCACAGGCTTTGTCCTGCATAATAAGGGTAAAGAAGAAGGGGAACCTGTATTTGCAATAGAAAGCCTGAAGTATCCGGGCACTTACTTTTCACATGACGGACACCCTATTCAGGGAGCAAACCTGTTATACCTTAAACCGTTTGACAGTCCTGACAAGGCACCGGGATTCCGACTGTTTATGACCGACGGAACCCGGTTTCCCGAAGGTGATCCGAACGTCCCGAGAGATTTTGATATTGGCAACCCGTAAAGTGTTATCTGCCTGCAATTGAATAGATTATTGACAGGAACTGCTGGATCATCAGAAACTGTCTCCGTCCTCGATGCTACGAATTGTTTCAGTAAATGCCCTGTGGATATTCATGTTATCCCTGATCCAGTTTCTTCTTCCGGCCCAGAATCCAAAGATGCACAAGCCTGTGAAGAAAACGGCCCAGATACCAGTCAGAAGATCAATCCTGTCAGTGTAATTTGACAGCCTGTCTGTAAAGATGAGTCCTCCACCGATGCCGATTATTATCAGCAGCGGTAAAATAACCAGAAAGTCTGAAGCGGTGAGGTACCTGAGCTGCTTCTCGGCTTTCCTGAGATAATCCAGTATAGACAGTGCGTAGGCACTTGCCGGAAGAGGCCTGTACCTGAAGTACAGGTACGCTGCACCCAGCACGAATCCCAGTCCGCAGAGCCGGTAGCCGGTGGCTGCTGCTCCGTTCTGGCTCGCTGCGATTGCAGTATAAAGGATAAACAGCACTGTGTTAACACCAATAACCAGCCTCCTTGTTGCAGCCTGCTTCTTTTCAAATTTCGTGAAAAGCTCTATCAGATGTTCCGGATCCAGGCTGCCGTTTTCCCGGTTTATGCGGTCAGTTCCGTTATTATCCTGAATTCTGTCATTTTTTATCATGTCTCACCCTCCAGCTTTCTTTTATCTGAGCTTTTATTCTTGATATTCTCGTTCTCGCATTTACTTCGGTTAAACCCGTAACCTGTGATATCTCATTGTACGGTACTTCTTCCAGGTAAAGTGCAATGAGAGTCTTGTCCATCGGGTTCATATTCCGTGTGAAGTCTCCGAAGAGCTGCAACATCTCCTCCCTGCGGGAGTCGTCATGCTCTTCATCTATCATATCCGCCATCTCCAGTGAGTCCGGCCTGACGAACAGGGCAAACTCCCGGCTTGTTTTGGAAAGATTTGTAAGGCAGGTGTTCACCGCAATTCTTGTAATCCAGGTCTTCAGTTGTGACTCGCCACGGAACGATTTGATATTCAGCCATATTTTAAGCAATACCTCCTGGCTCGCATCCTGGGCTTCGGGATTGTTGCCGAAGTAATAGCGGCATATGTTCATGATCCGCTTTTCATTGTCCCGGATGGCATCTGCGAAGATCTGCTCACGTGAACCGGTTATGTATTCCGCTGTTGTCATCACTGCCCTCAGTTATCTGTTTGCAGATGGTTTTTCACCTTTGGTCCGGCTGATCCGGCCGGTTATTTTGTTTACCTTTTCTCAGGTAATTGACCCTGCACATTCTGTTTTGTTACACACAATTTCGGATATTTTTTTTTCAGTTGTCACAGGAAGACAAAAAATTCAGCAGGTGTGACCCGTACGGGACAGAAGAAAAAGCCATAACTTTGGTATGAGTTGAAAAAGAATGTGATAAGATGAAAAAACTATTGATTGCGTTGGGCATTTTAATCGTCGGCGTAATAATATTTTACACAGGATACCGCATTTGGATGAAATCTGACTTCAATAAAATCTGCAGCAGTGCGGTAGCCGGATACGGCGTTTCTGACCGTGCAGAAGCCCTGATGTTGCTTATCGGTTCAGATTCAGAGAGTCTTGATGCGAAAAACCATGCCATATGGGCTCTTGGTCATCTCAGGGGAGCGGAAGGTGCACTGCCCGGTCTGCTTCCCCTCCGGACAGGGAAAGAGTGCGACCATTCAAAATATGTTTGTCAGCGTGAACTTAACAGGACTATATCCTATCTTGATCACTCAGGTATCAATCTTGTTTGGTTTAACTGAAGGAATAGCGGCCTGGCAGTCGTTTGCGATACATTTTGTTCCTGGAAAAGGATAATAATTCAAAAGAAAATTTTGACGCAAGATCAGAATATCAGCGTCATAGCCACATACTTTACGAGCAACCCGGCGATAGTATAAATAATTGTGTCCAGATCGG
>JAKAXP010000225.1 GCA_021816545.1 Bacteroidota bacterium | reverse complement strand
ATGAATCCTCCCCGACCCTTTACCTGGGGACAGATTCAATATATCACTCCAACCTCGGATTCTCGTATAATACTGAAACCAGGGAGGTTGGCATGTTTCGCACCAACAGCCCGCTGTCGCGAAGCCCCTATTTCGACTCATACCATAATATGGACCTTTATTTTGAGCACCTGTCGTGGGACATGGACAAGCCAATAATCACGATGTCGAGGACAAGGGGATCATCAATCGGTTCGGCAAAATTTGAATCGGTGACCTTTTACAATGAGGCCAACTTTTTCAGGCTCATGAGGCTTGATGAGGTACACCCTCTTTACCGTATCAGGGACTATGCAAAACAGTACGGGTTTGACGCTTTCCCCGTTGAGGGATTTGCCAAATCAATCCGGATGCCGGTGGAGCAGGCGACAGCCCTTTGCATTGAGCTGGCCAACAACGGCTTTCTATTTTATGACCGTAACTTCAACGAGGTTGCAATAAAGCCAAAGGTCGATGATTATATAGCTGCATTTGCCAAGAAGAAGGATTATGATGCAATCACTGTTTACAGTGAGACAAGAGACGCTGAGGAAAACGCAATCCTTAACCTGAAAGACTATACCCTCGATATACGGGGAGTCAGGGGTGTCTCACTCAGCGACTCCCAGAAAGTGGCTATCCGTCCCTACGGAGGCCGCCTGATAGTAGGTAAAAACAGGTCGATCAGCTTCGACGGAATAGTGAATGCAGGCCTGTTTACGATTTACGGTAAGGATTTTTCCTTCAATTATGACACTTTCAATCTCCGGCTTAACAAGATAGATTCAATAAAAATCGCTGTCGAAACCGAAGAGAGAGATGCTTTTGGCAGACCGGTTATCAGGCCCATAGACAACATGATTGAACTTGGTTCTGCAAATCTCCGGATTGATGACCCGAAAAACAAGTCCGGCCTCAGAAGTCTTAAACAGTACCCGATAATAACTTCAACAACTGATTCCTACATATTCTATGACGAAATAACAAACCTCGACGGACTGTACCCGAAGGATAAGTTTTATTTCAAGCTTGATCCGTTCACCTACACCAATATAGACCATTATTCCGATGAGGATATGGCGCTGGCCGGTGAGTTCGTCGGGGGAGGAATCATTGAACCGATGCGTCAGACACTTACAGTTCAGCCTGACACCTCACTCGGGTTCACAATGGCTATTCCTACGGAAGGGATTCCGATTTATGACGGAAGGGGAAGGCTGTATAACCACCTCAGCATGAGCAACTCAGGCCTGATTGGAAGCGGCCGCGTCGAACACCTTACTGCCACTGCAGTGGCTGACACATTCAGATTCTTCCCCGATTATATGCTTACAAGGGCCAGGACGTTTGACATGAAGCCTGACCCGGCTGGAAAGTTTCCTGTCCTAAGGTCGCAGGACGTTGATATCCAGTGGCTGAATGAATCTGATGAATGGTTTGCAATGAACAGTGAGGGAAAGGATTTCAGCATGTTCGGAAACGGCACCAGTATGTCCGGCACACTTATCCTCAAACCAGCCATCCTGAAGGGTGAGGGCGAAGTCAACACTGCCGATGCGCGGATAACCTCCGAAACCTTCTCTTTCGGATCCATGTCTTTTGACGCTGACACGTCAGATTATTACCTTAAGGCACTAAAGGGCAGCGGGTACGGTTTTGTTGCCAGCGGTGCAAGGACACATGTCGATTTCGCAACCCAGAAGGCCTCATTTGGCCTCAACACCGATTCATCATTCGTGGTCCTTCCAGGTATAGAATACATATCCAGGATGACGAATTTCGTATATGACATGGATAAGAAGATAATGGATATGTCACAGAAAGGAAGGGAGTCTGTTCCGCTCATGTCACCATCCGAACTTCTCAAAGTGCCGCCCGGGATGGAGGAAAAGCCCACCTTCCTATCCACCAACAACATGAAGGACACCCTTAAATTCCAGTCAGGCTCGGCATCGTACTTCCTGAAGGATGAATCCCTCATGGTAAAGGACGTAAATTACATCCCCGTGGCTGATGCCCTCATACAGCCGGGAGGAGGGATTCTGTACATAGAAAAGGGGGCCCGCATAAGGCCCACCGAAAGTGCGGTTGTGGCTGTCAACAACAGGCATCTGATCCATTCGGCCCGTTTGAATATTGAAAGCAGTGCAGCATACAGTGGCTCGGGTAAATATGATTACATCAGTGAAGACGGAAGTGCACAGGTGGTTGAATTCAGTGAAATCAGGGTTGACACACTTGCAACGAAAGCCATGGGCAATATCCCTGAAAACCAGAACTTCACACTGAGCCCTGCCTTCACATATTCAGGTGATGTGACCCTCAGATCAGACCGTGACAATCTATTGTTCACCGGTACGGCAGGCATAGTTACCACATGCGGATTTATCGGCAGCAAACCGGTTAAATTCAGCGCCCAGATAGATCCGGGAAATGTTCTGATACCCATCAGCGACAAACCGCGTGACAAAGACGATAACCTACTGTTCACAGGAAGTTTTGTGACACTTGATTCGGCAGGCGTTTACGGAACATTCCTTTCTGAAAGGCACTCATGGAGCGATAACCCGCTGCTCAGTGCCCAGGGTTACCTGTTTTATGACAAGGGAAGCAACCGGTACCGTATCGCATCAATGGAGAAACTGGCAGACCTTAGGATGCATGGAAATATGGTGACCTTTGACAGGAACATGTGCCTGTTGCTCAGTGAAGGAAAGATAGATTTCGGCGTCAACTTCGGACTGCTCAAACTGAACAGTTCCGGAGCAGTGACCCATAACACCGATTCATCAAGGGTGGAGGTACGCACCGTCCTCGGATTCTCTTTCCATTTCAATGCTGAAGCCCTCAAAGCGATGGCTGATGATATCCGGTCCAATCCGACACTCAGGACAGTTAACCTTTCTTCAGAGTTCAATCTGAAGGCAATGCGTGATCTCCTCGGTGAGGAGACAGCCCGGAAGCTCAACGAGGAACTCCAGCTCTTCGGCGTAGCCAGGTCATTGCCAAAGGAATACACATCCCAATTGCTCCTTAATGATGTGACCCTTCAGTGGAACCCGTTTACTATGTCATTCATTTCAAAAGGGAGGATCGGGATCGGATTCATAGGTGACCAGCCTATGAATGTGTATGTTGATGGCTGGGTGGAACTTCAGAGGAAGAGGTCGGGCGACATCCTGGACATATACCTGAAAGCCAGTGACAACACATGGTACTGGTTCTCATACGTAAGGGGCGTGCTGATGAGCTACTCATCAAACCAGGGGTACAACAACATCCTTAGCAACACCAAGGATAAACTCCGGAGAGACCCGAATGCAACTTCAAGGATCAACTTCGAATATATGCCTGGTGTGCCTGACAGGATGAGGAGTTTCCTCCGCAGGATGGAGAGCGGGGGAATCGGGTTCGAACAGTAACAGACAGCCTGCCGGCTGACCGTTATTTCACTTATCCAGGGTTCGCCCCCTGCTGCCGAACTCAATCACTTCCATATCACTGACCTTTTCGCCGTCTATGCTGAAACGAAGGATGGTCATCACTTTATGCATCCCTGTCCGGCCTGCCGCACCGGGGTTTATACACAGCATCTGCAGGTCCCTGTCATACATCACCTTCACTATATGCGAATGTCCGCAGACGAAAATATCTGGTTTGAATTCACGGATAAGCTCAAGGGCACGGGGCGCATAATGACCGGGATAGCCCCCGATGTGGATTATCAGAACATTTTTTGATCCTACCCTGAAGAACAGGTACTCCTTTGTCGCCTTCCTGACATCAAATCCGTCAATGTTACCCCATACGGCACGCAGGGGTTTGAATGTTTCAAGTTCAGTAATTACTTCCGAATTGCCTGCATCACCTGCATGCCATATCTCATCAACACCGGTAAAGTGCTCATAAACAGCCGGATCAACCCAGCCGTGCGTGTCAGATAACACTCCTATCTTCATTATCCGGATGATTGCTTTTTGCCATTGCTAAAATCAATAAATTTGTGCAAACATGTGACTGTATGCAGATTTTTTATTCCGCTGACGTGAAAGACGGCAAGGCTCTCTTCAG
>JAKAXP010000224.1 GCA_021816545.1 Bacteroidota bacterium | reverse complement strand
CAATTGTAAAGTTATTAAGCGAAAGAGCTGAGGCCGTATTAACCGTCAGCGTCTGCGGACCAGCCCCGTTCAGGGTGGTGGTGTTGGTGCCTGAAATGTAATCGGTACCTGCCAGTATGCTAAAGCAGCCAGCCACAGCGAGATCAAGGTTGTTGGCATTGAGGGCACCCGTTGTCAGGCTCAGGTCATTCAGAATCGTCAGCGCTGTACTCATCCTTGCAAAAGCAGTTCCGTCAATCCGGCTGACAGTCATATTCCATAGCGGAGCTGTTGAATGAACGGCAAAATAAGACGCATCACCGGAAGGACCGGATTTAGGCATAATTACAAGGTTTCCGCCGGTAACACTGATGTTTGCAGTGGATGCCTTTACATCAAAGGCTTCGTTTGCTGTTGTTCCGGTGACATCATATATCCGGATTGTCCCACCGGAGAAACTGAAGATATTTGTAGTATTTTCCAGGTTAAAGCTACCGTGTGCATTGCTTCCTACCACGGCAGTCCTCGTGGTACTTAATGTGGCTTCCGTTGCATCCGTCAGGTTTGATATGGAAGCATAGGAGACCGGTGTGCGGAGGAAACGTCCACGAAGAATGAACAGACCTCCGGACTGGCTGTAGGATGCAGATCCGGTTGAAGAAAGGAACTGTTTTGCGTCAACGGTTCCGCCATTTATTATTAGCTGGCCGGATGCGGTTGAAGATGTAATTATCCCGCCAGATTCCTTTGTTGATAAATAGCCGCTGTTTATCTGCAACCTGCCGAACACATACAGAGAGCTGTTGACATTGCCTGTATTGATGCCCATTGCAGCGTTGCTGCCGGCGGCAACTCCATAAGCCGTATTTACCTCATGGTAATCATCAGCGGTAACAAACACAGCAACATCGACACCGTCACAAACAAGTGCTCCGTTTGCGGGGATATAATAGTTTGCATTGGCAGCACTTCCTTCCGTGAGGGAGGGAATTATCACATTCCCTTTAAGAACGAGGGTACCGGCATAGATCCAGAGGGCTTTTCTCATGGCCGGGTTGCCTGTTGTAGTCTCCGCAGCCATGGTGTTGGCCCCGAAGAGCCTGAAATTCTGATATCCGGTTGAATTTATTGTAAGCCTGTAAGTCTGGTCAACACCCTTGTTGACAATGAGGTTGTAGAAATCGGTTACTCCGTTGCATGTCAGGGTGTTGTCATAAGACCCTTCAAAAAAGACAGAAGCAGCTCCGGATGTTGCACCGGCAACTGTTGGCGGAAATGCCCCGTAAAGCGGAAAACCCAGGTTGGTGAACCTTACAGTTCCGTTGTTAGTGAAGTCTCCACTGATCCTTACCGTGTGGAAATTGAGATAGTAGTTCAGGTATGGAGCGGTGCCGCCCGTCCCTCCTATTGCTGTGTTGGTAACACCGTTACCAACCGAAACGGCAGCTCCGGTTTCAACTGTGACATTGCCTGTAACAGCAAGGGTAAGTTTTGCTGTTGAGGTGTTGTCATTTATCCTGAATGTGCCGCTTTTAATTTGCAGGTTACCGTTTATAGAAAGGCCTGAAAGCTGGGTGGCAATTACACCGGAAGTGTTGATTATCAAGTTATTGTATACAGACTGAGTCGCTGGCAGTGTGAAGTTTGAGGAATTGTAGTATTCCACCGTTCCGCCGCCGGTATTAACGAATGTATTGGCTGTGACAGCAGGAAAATTTGCTGATGCAAGCCGGAAAGTACCCTGGCCGGAAAGCGATGCCAGTCCGGATGTGAACCTGTATGTTGCCTGATCAAGAAAGGCCCCGGAAATCAGGGTCACGCCCAATCCGGATTCTGTTACGTTTTGTGTCAGGGTGACGGTACGGTCAGTAAGAATGACAACTACCGCATTGGTGCCGGGAACCTGGTTTCCTATCTGGAGCGTTCCACTCGGATCGGAGGTCCATGTGAACGGGTCATTCCAGTTGCCGCTCCGGTATGAATAGAAAACATCATAGTTGAGGGTGCCGATGGCAAAATACTGACCCGGGTTCGTGACAGACTGTGATACAATTGAGTTTGCCCCGGGTGTACCACCTATAGTTGAGTAATTTCCTGCTGGAGCAGGAGCCGTCCCAATTGTTTTGGTGCCATCAAGGCCGCCCTCAAACAACTCGATAGCCGCCCGGGTAAAATTTCCTCCGTTAATATTCAGCAACGACCAGTATCTCGGGTCGACAGAGCTGATTGTGCTGTTGTCTCCGTTGACGGCACCGGTATGACTTACTGAAGCTTTGAGCACCGGACCGGTTGCACCGGTGTTGACGTCAATCAGGTTGATTGCCCTGTAGGTCCCCCCCTCTCCTATTGGGAAAAGATAACTGTTGCCCGTACCGCTGAGGCCTGACGCGAGGGTTCGTTGCAGACCACCGGTTGTGACTCCAACGAATGAATTCACCGAGCCGGTTACTGCCGAGGCGGTGGTGTTTGTCACCGAAAGTGTATAAACTCCGGCGTTGAGAATCCCGGCGGAAAGGGTAAGCACCCCTCCTGATGCAAGTGTGATGTTGCTGTTAACTGCAACTCCGGCGGTATTGTTTATTGTAAGGTTATTCAGGCTGGTAACACTGGCCGGTATTGTGACACCGGAAGATGATCCCCCGAAAACAAGGGAAGAGGCGGTGGTTGTTGTGAGGTTACCGGGAGTGCCGGAGATGGCAGGGCCGTTAAGGGTAAGGGTATTGCCACCGATGCTGAATGAACCGGAAGCCAGATTCAATGTCTGTGCGACGGTAACAGATGAGGTAAGTGAGACGCCGGCCGTGTTGTTTACAGCCAGATTCCTGACGGTTGAGGGCAGCCCGGTTCCGGTGACCTGAGATAAGGTGCCGTTGTACGTATAATCTGCCGATGTGCTGAAGCTTCTTGTGCCGGTGACCTGAATGCTTCCGGTATTTCCTGATGATGATATTCCCTGGGTATGAGCAGTAATCAGCCCGGCGCCGTCACTCAGTGTGAAACTCCCGGCGCTTCCGTCAAGGACACTTGACCCCAAACTGAGGACAGACCCGCTGCTGACAGTGAATCTGATATCATTCGAAATTGTGCCACCTGTCTTTGAAAAAGCCTGTGTTCCGGAGCCGTTGAAGATGATTTCTCCGTAATTCCCGTTTTCGGTAATTGTACCTCCTGACATTGTGAAGCTGCCGCCAACATAAATTGTCAGCTCCCGGTTGCCATTATTTGTGCAGTTTAAGGTTCCGGCCGAAATAACCAGATTTCCGGTTATGTTCAGTACTGCATCATTCTGGTTTGAAGAAAGATTGGCTTCAATTGTCAGGCCTCCGACCGGATTTGCCGGATTAACACTGAAGGTGACGGCATGCCGGATTGTAACCATTCCGGTTCCGGCAGATTCGCCCGGATAGGATGTTGTGGCAACCCATGTGCTTCCGTTGTAGCGCTGCCAGATATTTCCATCCCAGTTTCCGGTTGATGTAGTACGGTAATCTCCGGCAGACTGGCTGAAACCTGAAAGACAAAGCCCAATAAGCGCAAAAGGCAATGCGCAATATCTTATGATTTTGCTGATATGGGCATTGCCTGAATTCATTATTTGCCTAACTCAAGAACAGCCTCAGCATACTTTTCAGGTTTTACATCTGACGGTGCCGAGAATGTTATAATCAGTTTTCCGACCGAGAGATCAATACCTGATGTGTTTATGAGACCAAATTCAAATCGTCTTCTGGTATTTGGTGTGTAAACGGCAACCCCGTTGGCAATTCCAACCCTTGTTACAGTGCCACCGGGTGAAACATGGTCAACGGCCAGGTCGCCATAGGCGGAATAATTTCCCGAGCGGTTGAAAACAATACCCAGGATCGGGATTGTGTCTTGTTCAAACCTCAGGCGTGGTTCCGTTATTGTCACTCCCGCTGTTGGCTCACCAACCTTTATTATTGCAGGAATGGTGATTCCGAAAATGGGAGTCAGCTGAACAGAAATTGAAGAGGGATCAGCCACTGTTGCTTCCTCCTCACCCAGCGGCTTCTCTTTCGGTACGGCCCTGAAATAGAGATGTGACCTGTACTCCCCCGGTTCAAGCGTGCCGCTCTTTACCACCTGCAGT
>JAKAXP010000223.1 GCA_021816545.1 Bacteroidota bacterium | reverse complement strand
CGTTTGTATAGGCCACGTTGGCACCGATTGTCAGATACTTGTTGATTTTATGGTCAACGTTCATCCTGGCGTTCTTCCTGTTGTAGAAGTTATTCTTAACCATACCGTTCTGGTCAGTGTAGCCCACTGACATGAAGTATGATGTGGTGGCTGAAGATCCTGATACTGTAATTGCATGACTTTGCTGCATACCTTTCTGATATACATAGTCAGCCCAGTTTGTATCAATAGGTTTGCCGTCTGCATCGTTTACAGAATGCAGCACAACAGTTGATCCTGCGTTGGCATATGCAAGGTTCTTGTGCTCAAGATACTGCTCTGCATTCATCAGTGGAAACAGCCTGTACGGCTCAGTCCATCCTGCAAATCCGTCATACGTAACTTTGGTCTTTGCACCGCCGCCGCGCTTTGTCGTGATAAGGATAACACCATTGGCTGCCCTTGAACCGTAAAGAGCGGTTGCTGAAGCATCCTTGAGGATCTCCATCGACTGAATGTCAGACGGGTTGATGTCAGCAAGAGAGTTCTGGATTGCAGTACCTCCGATGTTGCCTGTAAATACGGGCACACCGTCAACAACAACCAGCGGATTGGAACTTGATGTGATCGAGTTGAAACCCCTGATACGGATAACAGGAGGGTTGTTGAGCACACCGTTCGGCAGAGTGATTGACACCCCTGCAGCCTTACCGGCGAGAGCCTGGTCAAAGCTCTGCAGGTTCATCTTCGCAATGTCACTTCCGCTTACCGTTGAAATCGCTCCCGCTACGTCACGCTTCTGGGCAGTACCGTAGGCAACAACAACAACCTCATCAACATTGAAGAGGTCCTGTTGCAGCACAACATCTATCTTGTTGCGGCCTTCAATGGCGATCTCCTGGGTTACATAGCCCACGAAGCTGAATACCAGTGTTCTGGCTGTGGAGGGCGCCTGAATGGAAAATTTCCCATCAGGGCCGGTTATAGTTCCAAGGGTGGTACCCTTTACTGTCACAAAAACGCCCGGCAGTTCTGTTCCGTCATCAGAACTCGTGACCGTACCTGTGATCTGTGTCGTCTGCGCAATGACAAGAGACCCTGTCACCAGCAGCAATGAAAAGAACAAAAAGATCTTTTTCATACGTTGTTAGTTTAGGTTAATAAGGGTTATCGTGATTTACTCACGTACGCAAAAATAACACTATTTCTTAATCTGCAACGATTGCGGCAACTTTTTTACATCGCTGCCAGCAGAAGGGACCCGTGTCAGATTGCAAGCTGTAACGAGACACGGGCGATGATTTCATTTTCCAGGATTGACGCTGCGTCGTCAATTACCTGTGCCTCTGCAACCAATCCGGCTGCCTTCTCCCTGTCCTTCAATCCCTTGACATTAATCTTTACATTCAGGAAGGCTCCCCTGATACAGGCTCTGACTGCCAGAACGCCAACAGCACCGTCAGTGACTGAGTTCGGGTTGCCCTTTTCGGTCATCTCCTTCAGAAGGTCAAATACCTTTAAAGATTCTTTCATCACCGTCAGCGGAACCAGTGAGGCCTGGAGTGTGGCAGCCTCCACGGCTGCCGACCGGGTAGTCTTTTCCTCATCAGTCTTTTTAGGAAGTTCAAATGCTTTCAGGATATTATTGTAGGCTTCTGTATCCTCATCCACCAGTTGCAGCAGACGTTTTTGCATTATCACCCCTTGCTCGGCCCAGGCGGCAAACTCTTCCCAGCGGTCATCCCAGCCTCTCTTGTGCCCGGAAAGGTTGGCGACCATCGTCCCCAGGGCAGCCCCTAGGGCGCCCATCGCAGCCGCTACCGAACCACCCCCCGGAGCAGGTGAATCAGCCGAAGTCTCCCATACAAATGATGCCAGGGACATGTCAACAAGCTTCTTTTTGCTTTTGTCCCTTAATATATATTCAATTATCTTTTCTTCCGGGTTGAAAGGCTTCAGCTCAGAAAGCCCCATTGACCTCACCGCCGTTTTTATCAGCTCTTCATCAGATACACCGGCGGAACGCTGCTGACGGTGCAGGAAATACCTCCCTGCATCAAGCATCGCATTCAGCGGAATGAGTCCCACCAACTCCGATCCTGTCACACGGACACCACGTGCTTCCGCCTTGCGGCAGACCTCGTCAAAAGCAATATGGACAGGAGTCACTCCTATATTGGTAAGATTCATTGATATCTGCGCGAAGCCATATTCAGGGATATACCATCCAATCGCCTTTACAGCCTTAAGAGTGCCAGGAATCATAACAGGGTTGCCTTCCTCGTCCTTTACAACTTTTCCTGTGATGGGATTACCCTCACGCTTTTCCCGGCCACGCTCCCTGACATCAAAGGCGATGGAATTTGCCCTGCGTACCGAGGTTGTGTTCAGGTTTACATTAAACGCAACCAGGAAATCGCGGGCACCTACTATCACTGCCCCGGAACCGGCATCAAAACGGGCAGGACCAAAGTCAGGCTTCCAGGCCGGATCTTCAAGCTTTTTCTTCAATCCCTCATATTCTCCTGCCCTGATGTTTGCAAGGTTCCTCCTCTTTTCCTCAAAGGCGGCTGATTCATAGCAATATACAGGCAATGACAGCTCCTCTCCGATCCTCCTGGCAAGACCACGGGCATACTCAGCCGCCTCCTCCATCGTCACCCCTGACACGGGGACGAGCGGGCACACATCTGTTGCTCCCATGCGGGGATGGGCACCGGTGTGCTTTGACATATCCAGAATATGGGAAGCCTTCCTTACCGCCCTGAAAGCGGCTTCACATACTGCCTCAGGCTCACCCACGAATGTCACCACCGTCCGGTTGGTATCCTTGCCCGGGTCAACATCAAGCAGCATTACACCCTCCACCGATTCTATTTCATCGGTGATCTGCCTTATCTTCTCCATGTCGCGCCCCTCACTGAAGTTGGGAACGCATTCGATCAATCTCACTTTATTCATATTTCATGTATTGTCTATAAAGTCTGAAGGTCTTGCGGTCTTGCGGTCTTGCAGTCATGAGATTCATGGGATTCATGAGACCGACTCAAAACTGTGTTCACTTCACTATCTCCCCATTAAGTATGACCCTGTCGACCAGATTGCTGCCGAAAGCATACGGCAGGAACTCATATGATGGTATCTTTTTAGTAATGAAAAGATTGGCTTTCTTGCCAACTGTGATAGAACCGTGTGTCTCCGACAGCCCCATCGCATATGCGGCATTTATTGTCACCGCATTTATTGCCTCCTCTGGCAGCAGGCGGAGCCTGATACAACCCAGTGACACCACCAGCTTCATATTTCCAGAGGGTGATGACCCTGGATTATAGTCACTGGCCATTGCAAGTGGCAACCCAGCATCAATCATCTTCCGTGCAGGCGGGTCAGTCATACCCAGGAAGAAGGCTGCTCCCGGCAGCAGTGTGGGCATGGTTCCGCTTCCCAGCAGCGCTGATATCTCATCGTCGCCGGTGAACTCCAGGTGGTCAACAGAAAGTGCGCCATATTTAACACCTGTCTGTATCCCCCCTGAGGATGCCAGCTCGTTGGCATGTATCTTCGGGCGCATGCCGTGCCGCGCGCCGGCCTCAAGGATGCGGGCGGTCTCCTCAACCGAAAAGAATCCTCGGTCACAGAACACATCTATATAATCTGCCAGCCGCGCGGCGGCCACAGCAGGTATCATCTCATCCACAATCAGGTCTACATACCCTTTTCTGTTTTCACGGTACTCGGCCGGCACGGCATGCGCCCCGAGAAAGGTCGACCTGACAGTAACGGGTGACTCTTCCTTGATTCTTCTTATCACCCTGAGCATCTTAAGCTCATCCTCAGTTGTAAGGCCATAACCGCTCTTTATCTCCACGGCACCGGTACCGAAAGAAATGATCTCCCTCACCCGCTCCATCGACTGCCGGAAGAGATCCTCCTCGGATGTCTCATGGAGCAACTTCGCCGAGTTCAGAATTCCTCCTCCCCTCTTTGCTATCTCCTCATATGACAGTCCGCGTATCTTGTCAGTATACTCCTTCTCCCTGCTGCCGGCATAAACCAGGTGAGTGTGCGGATCACAGAATGCAGGAAATACATACCCTCCCCCGGCATCCAACCGCGGG
>JAKAXP010000222.1 GCA_021816545.1 Bacteroidota bacterium | reverse complement strand
CCTCGATGTAGTGACCGGAATTGAGATGACAGCTGATGCACTGCAGGTCTTCTCCCTTTTCGGTAATCTGCTTGTAATAAAGATGTGCATCGGATCCCTCCCGGGTCAGCTTCGCCGGGAACAGGTTTTCATGGCAATGGATGCAGCTTGAATTGTAAACATGCTTCGATGCCCTCTCAAGAGTTGATGCTGCCTCCCAGTCAAAATCAGCCGAGTCCTTTGTCCAGTAGCTCCACAGATCACGCATGCCGGTCTTCGCCTTCTCTACAAGGTAACCCTCTCCTTTGGGCGGAAGATGGCACTCTGCACATCCAATACGGTAACCCGACTGTGTTGCATAATGAACCCCCTGCTTCCAGCTTGAGGTAGCCTGGGGATGTACATGACAAACGGCGCAGAAATCATTTGTGGAGGTAGCTTCTATGGCTTTGCCGAAGCCGGCAAGGATCAGTGCACCGGTAATCAGACCGGTAAAAAACAATAACCAGGTTTTCCTCTTCACATGAGCAGAATTTGGGAGGTCAAGATAATAAAAAAGCAATTTTAATCAACCGGTCTGCACACAGGGCACCTCATTATGCAGGCAGCATTATCTGTACCAATTTCTTATTTTTGGCAAAAGCAATGAAATGAAACGGACACTTCTGACAATACTGCTCACTCTGTTAATTATTCCCGTTGGTGCCCATCCATGGAAACCACGCCATTATGTGATAATTGACAGTGACGGCGGTATCGACGACCTGAAGGCTATCTGCATGCTTATGGCTTCGCCGGATGTAAGGGTGCTGGCAATCACGGCAACAGACGGCTTTAATAAAGCGCCGGATGCTTTCAAAAAGCTAAGGAGCCTGGCAGACGGCCTTTATCATGAGGGGCTGCCGGTAGCCGGCCCGGGTGAAGCAATTGCACTCATCGATAAAATACTTGCCTCGGAAAACACCCCGGTTAAATTCCTCGCTTTGGGCAGCCTGAAGAATGCAGCCCTGGCGATGGAGAAATCTCCTTCTTTCATGACAAAGGTAAAGGAGATTTACTGGAGCAACAGCGGCCTTCCGGGTAAGGAAGGAAGCAACTACAGGTATGATCCGGCTGCTGCGGAGAAAATGCTGGCCGGCCAGATCCCGGTGACTGTGACAGGCAGCGGTGGTGAGGGACTTTACGATGCTGTAATGATGGATGCCATAAGTCAGATCCATTCTCCGTATGCAGTAAAAGTAATTGAACTGATCAGCTCCATGCCATCACACAGTTTTGTCTATACGGCATTTGATGAGATGGTACCACTGCTTTTGCACTTCCCGGGATTGTTCAGTGAAGCAGGCCAGCAGAAGGGTGTGTCATACCGCGAACCCGACAACATCCCCGGGTTGAGGGAGGCTGCGCTGAAAATGCTGAAGGGTGAAACCGTTGAGCGGATGCAGACAATCAGGCGCATGCCTTCAGACACCTCATTCTATATGCCTGACGTCCAGCCATTCGTAGATGAAATCCGCAACAGGTACGGAGAGGATGAGTGGACCTCCGGGGTTATTGCAAATGAGCTTCACCGTCACCTGGGAGTGTTTGCAATCATAGGTGTAAAAATGGGCATCAGGGCACGGGAGTATTTTTGCACCGGCGTAGATGAGATGGAGGTGACCACACATGCCGGGTCAACTCCTCCGCTGAGCTGCATGAATGACGGCATCCAGGTAAGTACCGGGGCTACCCCTGGGCACGGGCTCCTTACAGTCAGTACGGAGCAGCCTTACTTCCCGGCTGCAGACTTCACCCATAAAGACAGAACTATCCGGATCACACTCAAAAAAGAGCTTGCAGAGAAGGTCACCGGTGAACTGAAAGAAATTAATTTTATATACGGGCTTGACAGCGATATCTACTGGGAACTGGTAAGGAAGAACTCCATCAAGTACTGGCTGCAGTTTGACAGACATGAAATATTTGATATTGAAGTAATTGAATAAACAGGACTATGAAAATGCCAATCCTTTTCTCCGCAGTTGCAGCTGCCATTTTATTGGCTGGGTGCAGCAACGGGCAGGCACCTGCTCCTGCACTGGTTCCTGAACCCGTTAAGACAGAGGTCTCTCCCGGGCAGTTCAGGCTTGACCCCGGAACCACCATTTCATGGTCAGGCTCGCCTGAGGTTGCAGACGTCGCAGAGCAGCTTGCCATGGCACTTCGTCCCGCCACAGGCTATGAACTTGTTGTTTCCGAAGGGAATGATGGCGAAATCTCACTTAAAACGGACCCGTCAAGGGACTGGAAACAGGAAGAATATCTCCTGACCGTGGAGAAAAGGAAAGTGACGCTTGTTGCCGGGACAGCCGAAGGGCTTTTCCGGGGTGTTCAGACCCTGAGGCAGCTGTTCCCTCCACAGATATTCGGCACAAAACCTGCGGAAGGTGTTAAATGGCTGGCCCAGTGTATCACGGTTTCTGATTATCCCCGGTTTGAATGGAGGGGGATGCATCTCGATGTGAGCAGGCACTTCTTTGACAAGGAGTTCATTAAGAGGTATATTGACATCCTCGCAATGCATAAAATGAATGTTTTTCACTGGCATCTTGTCGATGACCAGGGATGGCGCATAGAAATAAAGAAATACCCGAAGCTGACAGAGGTTGGTGCATGGCGCGTTGACCGCGAAGACAAACCGTGGGATTCTAGGGAACCTCAGCAGCCAGGCGAAAAGGCATCATACGGAGGATTTTACACACAGGATGAGATCAGGGAGATAGTTGCATATGCGGCGGAGAGACATATTACCGTGGTGCCTGAGATCGAGATGCCGGCACACGTCGGTTCGGCCCTGGCAGCCTACCCTGAATATTCATGCACCGGTGGACCGTTTACCGTTCCCCCGGGAGGGGTCTGGCCTATCACTGATATCTACTGCGCCGGGAAGGATGAAACTTTCAAATTCCTGGAAGATATCCTGACTGAAGTAATGGACCTCTTCCCTTCAGAATACATCCATATCGGTGGCGATGAGGCAGACAAAACCGAATGGAGGAAATGCCGCGATTGCCAGTCAAGAATACGCAAGGAGGGGTTGAAGGATGAACAGGAGTTGCAGAGCTATTTTGTAAAACGAATCGAACAATTTCTCATTTCCAGGGGGCGCAAACTGATCGGCTGGGATGAGATACTGCAGGGCGGGCTTGCTCCCGAGGCCACGGTAATGTCATGGCAGGGCTTTGAGGGAGGTATTGCCGCCGCACGGTCAGGTCATGAAGCGGTGATGACTCCTGTATCATACTGCTACTTCAATGTCTACCAGGGTGACCCCGGAACGGAGCCGGAATCATTCCGCGGATTGCTTACACTCAAAAAAGTTTATTCATTTGAACCGGTACCGGCAGAACTCACACCGGAGGAGAGTAAAATGATAATAGGGGCGCAAGGGTGCCTATGGACAGAATATGTGACCGACGGCGCTACAGCAGAGTATATGATCCTCCCCAGGCTGACAGCTCTTTCAGAGGTAGTTTGGACTCCCGCTGAAAGGCGAAACTGGGAAAGCTTCAATAACCGCCATCCGGAAATGATGGAGCGGTTTGACGCAGCAGGATTAAACTTTTCAAGGGGTTCATACAGCGTCGAAATGTCAGCTTCCTATGACCAGGAATCTGGCAGCATCATGCTGGAGATGACATCAGAGCAACCGTCACCTGAAATCCGGTACACAACTGATGGCACCGATCCGGCTGCTACATCGCCGGTTTATACCGAACCGTTAAAAATGACAGAGACTGCAACAGTCAGGGCTGCCATCTTCAACGACGGGAAAATGATGGGTGGAGTAAGCCAAAAGAAGATAAGCATCAACAAAGCCACCGGAATGAAGGTGCAATACAATATTCCGTTTTCAGACAGGTACAGGGCATATTCAGAGCAAACCCTGGTTAACGGCATCAATGGCACCGGCAGCTTCACCGACGGCCACTGGCAGGGATTTGAGGGGACGGATATGGATGTTGTTATAGATCTCGGGAAAGAAATAGCCGTAACATCAGTTTCATCAACATATATGGCGGCCACCGGAAGCTGGATTTTCCTGCCGAAGAGCGTTGAATACTCCTACTCTGCAGACGGCAGCAGG
>JAKAXP010000221.1 GCA_021816545.1 Bacteroidota bacterium | reverse complement strand
CTCCGGTTTTGATTTGCATCCTTTAGCCGCGCCAGCTTTCGGGGTTTTCGGAGCTGCCTTCTTTACCCCTTCTTTTTTGACAGGGCTGACCTCCTCAGTTGCCTTTTCTGCCGTTTCGTCACCGGCTGCAGGTTCTGCACCGGCCTCACCTTCTTCAGGTTTCTCCTCCTCCTTCACGAGAAGATTCAGACCCTGGAGAATGTTGTACCAGTGAAGCACCTTCCTGATGTCGGAAGAGTAAACCCTTTCACGGTCATAACCAGGCATCACCTCACCGAAGTATTTCCTGAGATCAGCATCAGGCTGCCTGTGTGAAATAGCCGGTCCGCCACTCTCCTTTTCCCATATAAGGTCCATCACTTTGGAGAGAGGCATATCTTCACCCGTGGTATAAATAGAAATTTCATCAAGGGCGCTGACCTTGGCAGTTGCACCGGCACTGAATCTCCTTCCGCTCTCAAGGTTCTCAACGATTACCGCATTCTTGCCCTGGGCGATGAATTTGAAGAGAGTGCCTTCACCTGAGATAGCCAGAATATCTTTAAGGTTCATATTATTAATGATTAATGTTAGTAATTGTGATTCAATTTATTATCAGACAATATTTCTTTCTTTCTTGATTTTCTCCCATGCTTCGTTAACAGCCTTGAATTTCTCCTCGGCTGTCTTTCTGAAATCCTCGCCGAGATGGCTTACCTTGTCAGGGTGGTACTTCAGGGCCATTTTCCTGTAGGCAGTCTTCAGTTCGTCCTCGGTGGCAGTCCGCTCCACCTCCAGTATCCTGTAGGCAGCATCGGTTGCCGGAACGAACATATTGCGTATCGAGTCATAGTCGGTAGACGTTATGCCAAGCATGTCGGCAATCGACTTTATGACGTTTGTTTCTGCAGTCTCAAAGCGGTTGTCGGCTGCAGAGATATTGTAAAGAATATGAATCAGCTGAAGACGGGAAGGATAGTCCATGTTGCTCCTGATCTGCATGCAGACATCGCGCAGCGGTATATCCTGCTTGAGCAGGTCCCTGAGCATCTGGAGTGCTTCCTGGGCTGTATCAGGGCCGAACTGGGAGACGAAGAAACGCTTGACATAATCAAGCTCTGATTTGAGCACCTTGCCGTCAGCCTTCATTACTGCGGCAATGAGTACCAGGAGACTCATCCCGAAATCGCCGGGAGTTGTGCGGTAAACCCTGCGGTCACCGGTGGTCTGTTCCCACCTTACCGAAGTTCCGTCAACTACGGAACCTAAAAAGAATCCAAGAAGCCCTCCTATCGGTCCGCCAAATACAAACCCGAGGCCTCCGCCTATCCACTTGGCAAATTTCCCCATTACCTGTCCCTTCCTGAAAGACGGATCATATCCTCATGGATCTTGAGGATCTCCGGTATTATCATTTCGTTGTCAGAGTTGTTGATGACATAATACGACTGTTCTTCCCGCTCCTCGTCCTCGAGCTGGTTGTTGATCCGCCTGATCACCTCCTCACGCGTGAGGTCGTTCCTCCCCATAACACGGGAAATGCGCTCCTCAACCGGGGCAGAGATGGTAACCACCCTGTCAACAAGGGTATCGGCTCCTGCCTCAAACAATATAGCGGCTTCCATAATCACATAGGGAAAAGCAGAAGCATCAGCCCATTCCTCAAACCGGCTGAGTACAGCCGGGTGAACGACCCCGTTCACCATCCGGAGCAGTTCTGGCCTGTTGAAGATGATACGGGCAAGCTCCTTGCGGTCAAGGGTACCGGTTGCGTAAAGGTCTTTGCCGGCAATCCGGCTTATTGCATCACGGACACCGGGTTCATTTTCCATGATATCCCTTGCCACAGTATCAGCCACAAACACAGGCACCCCCAGTACCCTGAAGATCCTGCAGACGGTCGTCTTGCCGCTGCCTATTCCGCCTGTGACACCCAATCGCTTTGCCATATTCATAACTCACAAGGCAGTTGACCTGCCTGTCACCGTCACCTCAACATTCACCCTTTTCTGGGCAGTCTGGAGGTATTCCGGACACTCAATCGGTATCTTTGCCCTGAAGTTCTCATTCATTCTCTTGAAAGAGCGAAACTTCGTCGGGATGCCCGCAAGCGTATCAAAGACATGCTGCGGCCCGGTGACCGTAATGCTGTCAGGGTCCGTAACTATGATCACCTTTTTCCCGCCGGCCGGCTCCACCTTGATATTCGGAATTACAGGGACCTTCCTGGTTATAACCTTGTCATAACCGAAGAAGAGTGTATCGGGATGGATAGCCAGAATGTCAAAATCAGCATGCAGCTGCTTTGAAAAGTTGCTCATCAACCCTGAGGTAACAAGGTAGTACCTGGGTAACTGTCCAGGAATCCTTCTGGGGGCCACCTTTGAAAAGTCAATTACCACCGGAGCCCTGCTTCCCGAAAGTTTGACCTTAAGTATTGAATAGCCCGGCCCGCGGAGATCCATTTCAAGCTTGTCCGGCAAATGACCCGTGACAATCCGGTCTTTGGGCGGATTTATATACCGTACCGGGTAATTGATTGAACCCTGTAACTCCTTGCTGAGTTCATTCAGGTACCAGAAGACAAACGAGAGAAGCAGGAAAAACGCAAAGACAGGGAGTTCCCTGTTAAGGAATTTTTCCGACTGTTCCCGTTTGCCCTTCATTATCATTATTCCCCTCCTGACCTGATTACTGCCTTGCGGCAACGTCTGACGGGTCCTTCAGGATGGCGTTCTTGTCAACCCTGATCTTAACGTCATTGGCTATTTCCACTGTAACGATATTATCAGAGACCTCCACAACCTTGCCGTAAATGCCGCCGGTGGTTATTACCTTATCGCCCTTGGCGATGGCGTTACGATAGTTTGTCAGTTCCTTCTGCTTTTTCATCTGAGGCCTGATCATGAAGAAATAGAAGACCACGAATACGAGAACAAGCGGAAGGAGACCTGTAAGAAGGTTGGGGCTTCCCTGGGCCGGTGCGGCCTGTAAATAAATTGATGCGAATGTTGTCATGTGTGTTTTCTGTGTTTGATGTTATTTGTTTTGATAATAAAATTCACTTTGTCAGTTCTCCTTTGTTACATCGGCAATTATACGCAAAATAACAATATTATTTTCTGCATTGGACTGAACTACAACTGTTTTTGCCTGCATACCCTCCCTTCCGGATGTATCAAAGACTGCCTCAATGGTTCCTGACCCGCCCGGAGGCACGGGTTTTTTGTCATATTTCGCCACGGTGCAGCCACAGCTGGCTGTTGCCGTTGCAATGACCAGGTCAGCATCGCCGGTGTTTGTATATGAAAAGATGCAGCCAATCTTTTCACCTGCCTTCACCTTTCCGAAATTGTGCTCCGGGTTGCTGAAAGTCAGGATTGCGGTCCCGGTGGTATCCGGGGAAGCATTTTTACCGGCTCCCGAACTGCTTCTTCCGCATGAACCGGTCACTATTCCTGAAGCAATAACTGCCGCCATGAGATATGTAACAATACCTTTCATTTCTGTCATTTGTTATTCGCCTATAAGTCCCCTTCCGGCCTTTTTCATTGTACCGCTGGCCCTCATCTCCTTAACTATCTTGTCAAGTATTCCGTTCACAAAAGTACTGCTTTTGGCAGTGCAATAATCTTTTGCAATTTCAATATATTCATTAAGGGTGACCTTAACCGGCACTTCCGGGAACTCAACGAGCTCTGTAATTGCCAGTTGCATTACGAGTTTATCCATTAGTGCTATCCTTTCAACTTCCCAGTTGGTTGTATGGGTATCAATCATTGCAGTGTTCTTTTCACTGTTGAGGATCGATTTCCTGAGCAAAATTTTCACAAATTTCTCATCATCCTCATTTGTGAACAACTGCGGCATTGCGAGTGTCTGACCGTCATCACTCTCCCTGAACTTGCCGAGTGAATTGCGAATCATCGAAGCGACAAACGGGATATCATCATTCCAGTAAACTGATTGCTCCTCAAGGCATATTGCCAGGTCTTCCGAAGCGGGGAAGAACTTCGTTATCAGGTCCCTGATGAAGCGCAGGTCAGTCTTGTAGCTGTTCTCAGGGGCACTCATGTATTGAGTGTAGACCTCCCACCGGGTCATATTATTGAAGATTATCTTCACAAAGATCGGAA
>JAKAXP010000011.1 GCA_021816545.1 Bacteroidota bacterium | reverse complement strand
TCCGATCTCTCCGTGGCTTTGACGAGCACCTTGCTCCGTCCATCATCAAAGGTTGAGGAGAGCAGTGTGAAGTGACCGTTGGGAGACGGGGTAACCTCACCGGCAAACACTATTTCAAACTCGTTGCCGGCCCAGTCATGCCGTATCTTTTCCACGCTCCCTTCGAGGATAGTGTTGGCCTTGTTGATAAGGGTGATGTTGTCACACAGTTCTTCAACAGAACTCATGTTATGGGTTGAAAAGATGATGGTGGCACCTCTTTCGCGAAGGAAGAGAATCTCGTCCTTGATCTGCTTTACGTTGATCGGGTCAAACCCGGTGAAAGGTTCGTCGAAGATAAGCAGTTTCGGCTCGTGGAGGACGGTGGTGACAAACTGCACCTTCTGCTGCATCCCCTTCGATAGCTCTTCCACTTTCTTGTCCCACCAGTCGGTGATTGCAAGCTTTTTGAACCAGTATTTCAGCCTCCGCATGGCTTCGGCGTGGCTCAGCCCTTTCAACTGTGCGAGGTAGAGAGCCTGTTCGCCCACCTTCATTTTCTTGTAGAGGCCGCGCTCCTCGGGAAGGTATCCGATGATGTTCACATCATCTGGTTTCATGGGGCGGCCGTTGAGGAACAGGGCACCGGTGTCCGGCGCCGTTATCTGGTTTATTATACGGATCAGGGTTGTCTTGCCCGCTCCGTTCGGCCCCAGGAGGCCGTAAATGCTCTGTTCTGGAACGCTGATGCTGACCCCGTCAAGTGCAGTCTGGGTAGCAAAGCGTTTCGTAACGTCTTTGGCTTCAAATAATATCATTGTCTTTCCACATTAAATAAAGAAACAAGTCCGGGAAATTCAAAGATATAAAAAAAGGCTGATACGTTCCGTATGAGGCGTATCAACCTTTAATATTGCTGTTTTCCGGCTTTCAGGAGAAGTAATTCTTCACCCGGTCAAAGAAACCCTTGTCATCGGCATCAGGCTTGGGGGTGAAGGTTGACGAATTCCGGTACTGCTCAAATGCTTTCAGTTCCTCCCGGGTGAGGTTCTTTGGTATCCATACGTTTACATTCACCAGCAGGTCTCCCTTGCCGTACCCGTTCACATCGGGCAGCCCCTTTCCCCTGAGTCTGAGTATTTTGCCTCCCTGTGTGCCGGGGTCAATCTTGATCCGGACTTTTCCCTCAATTGTAGGAACCTCCACATTGGCACCCAGGATCGCATCAGGTATACTAATGAACAGATTGTATATCAGATCATTGCCCTCGCGAATGAGTTCGTCGTGCGGTTCCTCGTCGATGACCACTATCAGGTCACCGTTGATACCGCCGCGGCGTGCCGCATTACCCTTGCCGGTCACGGAGAGCTGCATCCCCGGAGCCAGCCCGGCAGGGATGGAGAGGGGTATAACCTCCTCAGCCTGTACAATACCCTCACCGTAGCATTTCGGGCACTTTTTTGTAATTGTCTTCCCTTCGCCACCGCAGACATTGCATGGTGATGTGGTCTGCATCTGGCCAAGGATTGTGTTCATCACCCGGGTTGTATGACCTGTTCCCTTGCAGGCTGAACATGTTGTCACATCGCTGTCAGATGCAGCACCGCTGCCATGGCAGGTGGTACAGGCGACATACTTGTTTACCTTCACCCTCTTTTCCGCCCCATGGGCGAACTCCTCAAGTGTGAGTTTCACCTTCAGCCTCAGGTTGGAGCCCTTGTTGACGCTGCGTGAGCGGCTGCCTCCGCGCCTCGATCCGAAGGCACCGCCAAAGGCATCACCGAAGATATCACCGAATGACGAGAAGATGTCTTCCATTGTCATCCCGCCTCCGAAACCGCCTCCGAAACCGCCTCCGTTCATCCCGGCATGCCCGAACTGGTCATACCGTGCCTTCTTCTCATCATTGCTGAGAACCTCATAGGCCTCGGCAGCTTCCTTGAACTTCTCCTCGGCATCCTTGTCACCGGGGTTCTTGTCAGGATGATACTTCAGCGCCTGTTTCCTGTAGGCCTTTTTTATCTCATCCTTTGAAGCTCCCTTGCTTACTCCAAGTACTTCGTAATAGTCTCTCTTCGACATATGTCAGTGCAGAACCTTTCTGTTATTCGCCCACTATCACCTTCGGGAAGCGGATCACTTTCTCATTGAGGGTATAACCCTTCTGGGTAACATCTATAATCAAACCCTTCTTTGTCTCATCATTCACTGTAATCGTTGTTACAGCCTCATGCCGGTCACTGTCGAAGGGTTCATTCATGGCCTCTATCTCCTTTACACCGTTCTGTTTCAGGAATTCATTGACCTTGCTGTATATAAGCTCAAGGCCGGCTTTTACTGCGTTGCAATCGTCCGTGACACGCATTGAGTTCATGGCCCTGTCAAAATCATCAATAACCGGCAGCAGCGTTTTAATCACTGACTCACCGCCCGACTGTGAAAGCTCAATCTTTTCACGGAGCGTCCGCTTCCTGTAATTATCAAATTCAGCTGAAAGACGGAGATACCTGTCCTGCATTTCTGTCAGTTTTCCGAGCAGTTCATCCTCGGCCTTGCCCGTGACCGTGGCTCCGGGTTCGCCTTCCGGTGTCTGCTGACCGGAAGCACCACTCTCCGTGTTCGTCTGGGTATCAGTTATTTCCTTCTCAGGCATGTGTTCGTTATGCCTCTCTTCGTGACTCTTCTTTTTTACCATGATAAAAACAGTTTACTAACGGCCTTAAGCAAAATGCCGGCCACAATGCTAAAACTGACAAAGTGGCAATTTAAAGGGTGAAGGCCACGGCTTCAATCTCGACAAGGCATCCGTGATGGAGGCCCGCCACGGTGATGATAGACCTTGCCGGGTGCACCGGGCCGAAGAAATCGGCATATACCCTGTTGACCTCCTCCCAGTACTTTACATCGGTGGTGTAGATAGTGGTGCGGGCTATTGTTGTAATATCGCCTCCTGCAGCCTTTACAATGCTGAGCACGTTTTGCAGGGCCTGAAGTGTCTGTTCACTGATGTTGCCGGTCAGCCGGTCACCGGTAAGGGGTACCACGGGTAATTGACCTGACACAAAGATCATATTCCCTGAAATAACTGCCTGGGAGTAATGTCCTGCCGGCAGTGGTGCTTCATATGTTGTTACGTTTATGATGCTCATAGCCTGAGAGTTGTGGTAATCAATAACCGTTCTTGTGTTTTTTCTTGTTTTGTTTTCCTGCCCTGCCCTGGTATTTGTCCTGGGGCCTGCCCTGATATTTTCCCTGGGTTTTGCTCTTGGGAGGAGCCAACAGATCCCTGACATCTGACATCTTGAAATTCTCTGGCACCTTCAGCCTGTTGCCGGATAAGACCAGAAGGTCCCTTATGATGATCTCGTCAGCCACCTGTGCCTTGTTCCAGGTCAGGTAGTCTTTTTTCATCTGGTTCAGGATCAGGGCGGTGAGATAATCCTTTTCCTCGCCGTCTTCCATCTTTGCTGCTTCTTCAATCAAAGCAGGCACAATCTGGCCGTAATGGGCATATTTGATTTCGCCGTTGTGGTAGGGAACCCTGTTGGGCTTGGCGTCAAGCTTTGTCCTGTCAGGGGCTGGATAGGGTGAGTCAACATTTAGGTCAAAATCAGCGATTATCATCAGGTGATCCCAGAGCTTGTGCCTGAAATCAGTCACCTCCCTGAGGGTGGGATTCAGGTTGCCCATGATCTGTATAATGGTCCTGGCCGCCTGGTTCCTCTCCTCGGGATCTTTGATTGACTTGACATGTTCAATCATCTTCTGGACATTCCTTCCGTATTCAGGCAGGGACATTCGTTTTCTCTGTGTATTATAGTCGAAACTCATCTGGTAAATTTTGGTCAAAGCTACTAATAAAAATGATCTCAGAGACCAAGAAACTGGATGGCAAGGCCTGAGACTGCAATGGTTGCACCGGCGATGACATTGACCCAGCGCTCGAGCGGCTTCAGGTTGATACGGCTGAATCCGAGCCTGAATGCCAGGACAACGGTCATCATAGTTGCAATGGTGACTGCTGAGAAGAGCAGTGAAACGAGGATCGCCCCGCTTATATTATGTTCTGCAGCCGGATACATCAGTATGGGAATCAGTGGTTCACAGGGACCAAGGACAAAAACCAGGAAGAGGATCCACGGTGTGAGGTTCTTCCTGTCAGCAAGGTGTACGTGTGCATGTCCGCTGAAGTGATCATGCCGGTGTTCATGTGCGGTACCGTCAGTATGTGTATGAGTGTGGACGTGCTGTTTCTTCCGGTACATGGTACGCAGGCTTAAAAGCATGTAAACCAGACCGAAGGCTATCAGCAGCCAGGCTGCGATATTGCCCCTGAATCCTTCGAGGAATTCGAGTCTGGAAAGGGAAATTCCCGCGGCGATGCCGATGAATCCCACAACCACCGAGCTCAGGACATGACCCAGGCCGCAAAGGAAGGTGATCAGCATGGTTTTCCGGATTGTCCATTTCCGTGCCTCACCCATGACGATAAACGGCAGATAATGGTCAGGGCCGACAAGGGTGTGAACGAAACCTATTGTAACGGCTGTGCCTGCAAGAAGTATTGTTGATCCCTCCATCAATGAGATTGAATACTGTGTAAAGATAATCATATTGACGGATCTCCTACCGGTCAACCCCGGTCCATTTTCCGTCGGTAAGGGTCATCTCCCTGAATCCTTTTCCATGGGTCTCAAGGAGCCGCCTGGCATCCCTGATGTAAAGCATCATGGCATTGTAGTCATCGGGCCTCTGAAAGAACTCCGGCCTTTTCTCAAATTCGGCACAGGGGAGGATATAAAACCTCTGTTTCCCGTTTTCCACGGGGGTGTAGACCCAGGTGAGGACATATCCTGCATCGGAGATTACCGGTTTGTCGCGGTCAGCGGCTATGTCAATCCTTATCATCAGCCCGCCGTCACGTCTCCTGGTTCTCTGGTTTGATACGAAGTTCCCCATTGACCATACAATAGGGTTATCAATGCCTGATGAATCTGCCTCGGCCGTCACGGGTTGCACCACATGAGGATGTGATCCGATAATGATGTCCGCTCCGGCCCTCAGCAGAGCCGCCGCCGTCTTCTTCTGTTCAGCTGACGGGAGAGTGTCATACTCTGTGCCCCAGTGGATGAACACAATCTTCAGGTCGGCATCAAGCCACTCTTCCCGTCGGATGTCTGCGGCAGCGCGCACGGTATCAATATAGGCCACCGTCGCCGGCGGCGGCACCACTATCCCGTTTGTTCCGTATGTATATGCCAGCAGTGCAATCCTGAGAGAATCACGGCAGAAAATCAGGGGTGAAATTATATCCCGCTCTTCCGGGCTTCGCCATGTGCCGGTATGCCTTATTTCAAGGCTGTCAAGCACCCTGATGGTCCGGAAGATACCCCTGGGTCCACGGTCTGCTGAATGGTTGTTTGCTGTACCCAGAATGTCAAAACCGGCATTTCTGCAGGCTACTGCCAGCTCATCGGGTGAGCTGAATGCAGGGTATCCCCTGTATGGCGGCCCTCCGAGGGTTACCTCGAGATTCCCGATTGCAACATCTGCAGATGAGATGAAAGGGTTTATATGTCGGAATACGCTTTCATATTCATATGCACCTGTTGAGTCATTGCGCGCTGATTCAAGCTGCCCGTCATGACCCATTATGTCACCCGTGAAGAGGAGTGTAAGCACTGAATCAGATTCCTGGGCGGGGGCGACAACAGCCATGCCCAGGCAAAGCGGCAGCAGAATGATTTTAAGTGATCTCATCACTATCCGGTTCAGGGGTATCGGTTTCAAAAATAGTCATATCTTAGCAAGTTCAAAAATGTTAATTTCAACCATGGAACATCTTAATTCAGATATTGTTACATATGTCCTGCTTCCTCTCTTCATTTTCTTTGCCAGGATATTCGATGTCTCCCTGGGCACGCTCAGGATCATCTTCGTTACGAAGGGGATGAGGAAGGTGGCTCCCTTCGTGGGTTTCTTCGAGGTGCTGATATGGCTGCTGGCCATCAGCAGGATCATGCAGGACCTTGATAACTGGGTCTGCTATGTTGCATATGCAGGTGGATTCGCCACAGGCAACTTCGTCGGGATGTACCTTGAGGAAAGGCTGGCAATCGGGCATGAGATGATAAGGGTCATTACCCGGAAAGATGCAACTAATCTTATTGAAGACCTGAGGAACAAGGGCTATGGCGTAACCTCGGTGAAGGCCGAAGGAATTGAGGGAGAGGTAGCCGTTATATATATTATTGCACGGAGGAGCATGATACAGGAGGTGCTTGACGAGATCAACCAGTTCAATCCGCGGGCACTCTATACTGTTGAGTCTATCAAATACGTCAACAAGGAGATTTTTCACAGGTCGGAAGAGGAGCGTCAGCAGAGCTGGCTTGCCGGCAGGATGAGGCGTATGGGTCAATAAACCCGGTTACCTGTCACCCAGGGCTTCACCCACAGCAATCGTATCATTCTCATACTCCAGGTTGTTCATCCAGAACTTAATAATATGATTTCCCGGCCTCTCTGGCTTGAATGTTAGTACGGAGTCAGCAGATACAATCATCTCCGGACACACTCCCGTTGATTCAAAATCAGCCAGTGCCCATATCTCATACTCACGGTCATCCTTCTGTGCCATTACGAAATGAATGTCTGACCAGCAACCGTTGTCTTCTGAGGCTTCCACGTAAATATTCACGTTCTGATTTACCGTTCCGGTCTCAGGCACACTGCGTTCATCAATGGGTATTACAACATTGCTGTAGACAACGCGTCCCGGATCAAGGCTGCATGATGAAATCAGCCCTGTCAGAAGCAGAGGGATAAATAAAAGTCGTTTCATGTATTGCATCTTATGGGTTTGCAGGCCTGTTACTCAGTAACGCTCCTGTCCCTTGTAAATTGTTTTTCCTGTACCGGTCCACGGGACAAGCTCTCCGTTCATCTCAATCCTGCCCCCGTAATTTGTCATGACGGTTGCAGATGCTATTTCCCCGGTCCGGTTTACATTCATTGCTATCGTCAGATGCCCGGCATTTCCCATCGTATTCATTGAAATGCTGTAGAATCCGTTCTTATCTGACTTTGATATATCCATGGAGGTGATCTTTCCCTTCAGCGTTACGCCTCCGAGTCCGTTAAGCCCTACTCCTGATGATGATGCCACCTGGACGTAGGCATCTTTCCCCTCAACTGCGATGAAGTTTATCGTAGGATTGACATTTACAGTGAGTCCTGTACGGTTTCTGAGCTGGTCAGCTTTCAGGACGAACTGTCCTGCCTGGAGTGCTGCAGAAGTATTGTGAGCCAGCATAGCCTCCTCCTGCTTTTTCTGTTCCTGCCTGATGGCTTTCCTCTCCTGCCGTGAGAGCTGAACCTCCTGCTGTGCGGAGGCCCCGGTGGCAAAGAGAAGAAATAATACTGCTGTTAATGTTGTTTTCATGGCATTGCATCTCTTTGGTACATATTTATGAATGCAATAACCGTACCAATCTAATCGGTTTTGTACAGGGCAAAAGTGCTGATGTACGGGGTGGCCCTGGAGGAGATTATGGTGAGTCTTATCTCGTTTGCCTTTACCTCGGGGAAGCGGATAAGGCGCTTGTAGCCTATTGTTGTACCGGTGGCTATGGTATCCCATCCGGCACCGTTGAGGGCTTCGATGACGAATTTCTCAACCCGCTGTCCCTTGCTTATGTCTTCCTGAAGCATGGCGACGTTGAATGTGGCAGCAATGGCTGGTACGAATGACGCCACACGGTTGCGGCGAGGGTGCCATGATGTTTCGTTGTTGCCGTCAGTCAGGTTTGATGCACCACGGCCATATGGCCTCGAACCGTTGAGGAGATCGGTGGCATAGAGGTTGTCAATCCATTCCTTAAGCCCCTTCAGGCTGCGGATGTCATTATCGGTTATCAGCCCCCTGTTGTCAGGTGGTACATTGAGCAGGAGAACAGCATTCCGGCCTACCGAGCTGAGATAAATGTCTGCCAGCTTTTCAACATCCTTGACCAGTGAGTCCTCCGAAGCATGCCAGAACCAGCCCGGTCTTATGGAGACATCCACCTCGGCAGGGTACCAGAAGAGATGTTGCGCCCTGTCAAGCAGCCTGCTGCTGCCAAGGTCTTCTGACATGGCATTTACTCCCAGGGTATCATTGATTGCGACGCTCTCCGGGGTCCCTCCGGGAGCCAGCACGGTTGCGCTCCATTCTGTCTCACGGCCGTAGCCGCTCTCTGTGCCGACCCATCTCACGTCCTCTCCCATGATGGCAGTGACAGCATCCGGCTGCAGCTTCCTGATAAGGTCATAGTATGCCTGCCAGTCGTACTCCTGGCGACGGCCGTCAGGCCCTTCGCCGTTGGCGCCGTCAAACCACACCTCATCAACCCTGCCGTACCAGGTGAGCAGCTCCGTCAGCTGCTCCATGTAAAAACGGTTGTATGCCGGTGAATCCCCATAGCTTGAGGCATTCCGGTCCCACGGTGATAGATAGACACCGAACTTCATCCCGTATTTTTCGCAGGCATCCTTAAGTTCCCTGATGACATCCCCTTTCCCCTCCTTCCAGGGACTGGAGGCTACAGAGTGGGTTGTCGTCTGCGTAGGCCACAGGCAGAATCCGTCGTGATGCTTGGCAGTGATTATTACCATCTTCATTCCTGCCTCACTAAGCACCCTGACCCATTGCTCCGCGTCAAGTGAAACAGGGTTGAACAGTTCGGGTGACTCCTTGCCGGTACCCCATTCCTGGTCTGTGAAGGTGTTGACAGTGAAATGAATGAATGCAGTCATCTCCAGTTTCTGCCACTCGAGTTGCCTCGGATGCGGTATGAGTCTTGCCGCCATCGCCTCCTTCACTCCCAGGTTGGGTTCAACGGGAAAGTTGACCCGTCCGGTGAAGAACTCGGTATCTTTCTGCCGTGAGCAGGAGATGAGCATCACGGCAGCAAGTGCGGCCATGATTGCAGCAGGAGATGAAACGGACAGCAGGCTCTTCAGGACCCTGTTCATCAATGGGTCGGTTTTGCGGGTTTTACAAATTTCACATTCCTGAAACGGAGAGCAGACCAGTCTTCGTCTATGGCCACCTGGCTCACGCGCCTGAACCCGGTATCCTCCACGTTGTTCCAGCCCCGGTCCCTGTTTATATCTGTGGCATACTTCCTTGATGTACCCTTGGGATATGCCATCCACAGTTTGCCGTCCTCGCTCAGGTTATGGATGCACGCCGGTCCCAGCTTCTCAACGTCAGCAGAAGCAGGGGTAAAGGCAATCATGAAATCATACAGGTAACGGGCATTGATCTCGGTGTCAATCTGCACATCAGGCAGCAGCCCGGAGATCCGCTCACGGAACTCCCCGGGGGCATTCAGCACTGCGATCCTGCCCTGTTCCCCGTATTTGAGCTTTTTCAGAATATCGTCCATTTTTTAAGGTCTTCCCGTGGCAAAGATACAAATAAGAGAGAATTGAGTGTAAAGGGGGCCGAGGAGGACGGTTTCGCATTTTTTTCAGTATCTTTGCACTGTCGATTTGGGGTGCCTTAATATACAGGCTGAGATCATACCCTTATAACCTGATCCGGGTAATGCCGGCGTAGGGAAAAAGAGTAATCGTTTCCAGCCTGTCTGACCACCCTCACTTCTGACGATGTGAACATATAATGCTTTCGAAATGGTGAGGAAAATTGCTGTTGTCTTAATGCTGATGATGGCCCTTGACGGGGTAGTCCGGGGGCAGGGTCATTACGGTGCAATCACCGGCAGGGTAACGGATGCAGGTGGCATGCCATTGGCAGGAGCCTCGGTGGTTATGGCCGGGACCGCCACCGGGGTGGCCACTGACAATGAGGGCAGATACTCTCTCAGGGGGCTGCACAACGGATCATACAACCTTCGGATAAGCTTTACGGGATACGAACCGTTTGATACCCTGGTTGTCGTCAACGGTACAGTCACGATTGATGTAAACCTCAGTGAGGCTCTTTTTATGGCCGGGGATGTGATTGTCAGGGGCAGCAGGGCGGGAGCACGTACTCCTATGGCTTACAGCACCGTGGGTGCAGAGGAGCTGAGAGAGAAGGATATGACCAGGGATATGCCATTCCTCCTGGCACTGACACCATCAGTTGTTGAGACCTCGGATGCCGGCACAGGCATTGGCTATACCTCACTGCGTATACGCGGCACCGACGCCAGCCGGATAAACATCACCCTTGACGGCATACCGCTCAATGACTCCGAGTCGCAGCAGGTGTTCTGGGTTGATCTACCTGACCTGGCCTCCTCCACAGGAAGCATCCAGGTGCAGCGCGGTGTGGGCACCTCCACAAACGGAGCCGGCGCTTTCGGTGCCTCGGTAAATATCAGTACGATGACCCCTCCCTCTGAAGCTGGCGCTTCGGCAGACATCTCATACGGATCATTCAATACATCGCGCCTCACGGCGAAAGGGTGGACCGGCATGCTGGGAGACAGGTTCAGCATGATTGTACGCGCTTCTCAGATACGGAGCGACGGCTTTGTCGATCACAGCGCAGCCGACATCAGCTCCGCAACGGTGTCAGGGATCTGGTCAGGCCCTTCTGACATGATCCGCTTCAATATAATCACGGGCAGCCAGAAGACGGGAATCAGCTGGTGGGGAGTACCGACGGAAATACTGCCGACCGACAGGAAATACAATCCTGCAGGAGAGTACGTCGATGCCAGCGGTACGACAAGATACTACGATGATGAGACCGACGTGTATACCCAGAATCATTATCACCTCTTCCACACCCACCAGTTCCCCGGCAGGGTGATACTCAGCACCGGCCTGCACCTTACCACAGGGCTGGGCTATTACGAGGAACAGAAGAGCGATATCAGCCCGTTTGAATATGGGATTTCGGATATGTATCCCATTGACTACCCCGTCACTGCGACGGATATCGTTCAGCGAAAGTGGCTTGACAACCTGTTCTATGGTGCGGTTTGGTCGCTGCTCAAACAGGGAACCTCCACCGAGTGGTCATTGGGAGGAGCGTTGAACAGGTATGACGGTGATCACTACGGGACAATTCTCTGGCTTGAAAAACCGGGTGACGTCTACCCCGGGTATGAGTGGTACAGAAACAACGGGGTTAAGGAAGAAGCCAGTATCTACGGGAAGGTTAACATGGCGCTTACCGGTAGTCTCAACGGGTTCATCGACCTGCAGCTCCGGCACATAGCTTACCGGTTTGCCGGCCCTGATGACGACATGAAAGAGCTTGACGGCAACCACCGGTTCCTCTTCTTCAATCCAAAGGCAGGCCTGTTCTGGAACAACGGCACCGGCAGCGAGGCCTTCGCCTCGGTAGCGGTGGCCCACCGCGAACCGACAAGGGCCGACTATAAGGATGCAGCCGGAGATCCTTCAGCCACACCCGGAAGGGAGAGGCTGACCGACTTCGAGGGAGGGTATACGTTCAGGACCTCGGCTGTTGCGCTGGGTGTCAATCTCTATTACATGATGTACCTTGATCAGCTGGTCCCCACCGGAAAAATCAGCACTACCGGTTACCCGATAATGACAAACGTGCCTGAAAGCTACAGGGCAGGAGTGGAGCTTTCAGGGAGCTACCGCCCTTCGCCGCTTGCGGCGCTGAAGATGAACCTGACACTCAGCAGGAGCAGGATAAGGGATTTCAGGAACTACTACTTCAATTACAACACTGACGACTGGAGTGAAGAATATCTGTACAGTGATCTTGGAACGGTTGACATTGCTTACTCGCCTCGGGTCACCGGATCGGCGGAGCTGGAAATCAACCCTTTTAAACAGCTTTCATTCAACCTTACCGGAAAGTATGTCGGCAGGCAGTATTTTGACAATACACAGAGCAGTGACCGGGCAATTGCCCCATACTTTGTCAGCAACCTGACCTCCGCATACGGAATAAAACTGAAGAAGGCTGGTGAGCTGACACTTCGGTTTACGGTCAATAACCTGTTAAATTCGATATATGAAAACAATGCATACGGCGGCATGTGGACAGAGGACGGGGAGGAGAAGACCTGGGCCTACTGGTTCCCGCAGGCCGGAATAAACTGGATGGCCGGTATTTCATTATCTTTCTGACAGGATGGACACAGGAATTATCACGGACATTCAATTGTAACTGAGACTCTATGACAGCGGACTGGATAGCTCAAAATATCGTTGAAATCTTCGGGGCAGTCACCGGCATTGCCTATGTTATCCTGGAGATAAAACGCAATATACTGCTGTGGCTGCTTGGCATAATCACCTCTGCGGTATATATGTATGTTTTTGGCCGGACAGGTTTCTACGCAAACATGGGGCTCCAGGGCTACTATCTTGTTATAAGCGTTTACGGATGGTACATGTGGAGGAGACAGCCTGAGACCTCTGAGGAGGGAGCGGGTTCTGACGTGAAAAGAATTGATTCTGCCACTGCTGCCTGGTGCGTGTTGGCAACCGCAGTCATCTGGGCTGTACTCTGGTTTGTTCTCGACAGGGCAACCGATTCTCCGGTGCCGGTTTGGGACAGCCTCATTGCCTCCCTCTCGGTTGTGGCAACATGGATGCTGACAAGGAAATACCTTGAGCAGTGGTATGTATGGATTGTTGCCAATGCCATTGCAGTGGTGGTATATGTTGCTTCGGGATTGTATCCGACTGCTGTGCTGTTTTTTGTATATTTCGTGATGGCAATAATTGGGGTAATTAAATGGAGGCAAGAGATCAGTCGGCAGTACCAGTCGGCAGTCGGCAGTATTGAATAGCCTGATAATCATAATATTATCTGTTGACAGACCGCAAAGCCGCAAAACCGCAAGACTGACTTTCAGACTTTCAGACTCTCAGACTTTCAGACTTCAGACCAGATATGAAAACAGTAATACTCGCCAACGGAACCTTCCCATCTCACCCGGTACCCATGGCCCGGCTGCATGAAGCGGGAATGATCATATGCTGTGACGGCGCAGCGGAAAAACTGGTGGCCCACGGCCTGGAACCGTCTTTAATCATCGGTGACCTCGATTCTGTGCCACCGGCAATCAAGGAGAGATACAAATCAATCCTGGTACATGACTCCGACCAGGAGACCAATGACCTGACAAAGGCAGTCAACCGGTGCATCGCCGCAGGCATCACGGAGGTGGCTATCCTTGGTGCCACCGGTATCCGCGAGGATCATACCCTGGGTAATATTTCCCTGCTGGCCGACTACAGCAGCAGAATTGATGCCGTCATGCTCACTGACACCGGATTTTTCAGGGTGTATGACCACAGCGTCACCGTCGCTTCCAGCCCTGGCCAGCAGGTGTCTCTCTTCAGCATTGACCCCACACTGAAGGTTACCTCCTCCGGCCTGAGATACCCGCTAAATAACCTCTTTCTTTGCAGCTGGTGGCGAGGAACACTTAACGAAGCAGAAGGCCACTTCTTCAGCCTTCAGTTTGAGAACGGCCAGGTAATAGTCTTTACGGAATACCCGGAAGCTGACCGGCAGGCTGTCTGATCCTCAGCATTAACCTGGTGTTATTTCCTACGCTGCATAACACATGATTCCTGGTTAGTAAACCGGGAAATTTCCTATATTCGTTTATTAAACCGATCACCAGTTAAAACCTCCACCTATGAAAAAGATTTTCCCGGCTCTTGCTGCCATTTTAATTGTAATCACTGTCTCCTGTAACCGGGAGCATGTTAAGAAATCTCCGGCTCCGGATCAGTTCCGGTTCGAAGAGTACACGATAACGCAGCTTCAGGATGGCTATGCTAACGGCGACTTCACCGTCACAGAGGTTGTTCAGGCTTATCTTGACCGTATCCGGGCAATTGATGATAGTGGTCCCACCCTTAATGCAGTCATAGTGACAAACCCTGACGCCCTTGCAATTGCAGCACAGCTTGACGCTGAGCTGAAGGAGGGAAAGAAGCGCGGCCCCATGCACGGGGTACCGGTGTTGCTGAAAGACAATATTGATACACATGACCAGATGGCCACCACAGCAGGATCACGTGCATTGAGCGGTTCTCACCCCCTGCAGGACAGCTATGTGGCTATGAAGCTGCGCGAAGCAGGCGCCGTCATCATCGGAAAGGCCAACCTGAGTGAATGGGCAAACTTCCGCGGTAGCCTCTCATCAAGCGGATGGAGCGGTGTGGGCGGACAGACCAGAAACCCGTATGTCCTTGACCGTAATCCGTGCGGATCAAGCTCGGGGTCAGGAGTAGCAGTTTCAGCAAACCTGACAATGATTGCAATAGGCACCGAGACCAACGGCTCCATAGTCTGTCCCTCAACAGCCAATGGTATCGTGGGAATCAAACCCACGGTCGGCCTGCTCAGCCGCAGCGGCATCGTGCCAATATCATTCACACAGGACACACCGGGCCCCATGGCACGCACAGTGACCGATGCCGCAATAGCTCTCGGCGTCATGACAGGACTTGATCCCGCAGACAGCAAGACCGCAGCATCGGAAGGGAAGTTCCTCACTGACTATACCCCCTTCCTTAAGGAGGACGGGCTTAAGGGAAAAAGGCTGGGGTGGTTCACCTCCGGCAGGGGAACCCATTTCAAGGTGGACACTCTTATGCAGCATGCCGTCAACTATCTCAGGAGCCAGGGTGCCGAAGTGATTGAAATTGACGATATATACAGCCGTGAGGTTGAATCCCTCTCATTCCAGGTCCTCCTGTGGGAGTTTAAGGACGGACTCAACAAATACTTTGCCTCACTCGGTGAAAACGCCCCTGTCAAAAGTGTGGAGGAGCTGACGGAGTTTAATAAAAAGGACACCATCGAAATGCTTTTCTATGACCAGGAACTGGTTCTTGAAGCGCAGAAGAAAGGCGATGTAACCTCCCCCGAATTCCAGGATATCCTTAACAGGATGAACCGTCTAGTAAGGGAAGAGGGGATTGACCGTGTGATGAAGGAGCACAACCTCGATGCATTCATTGCTCCGACAGGTTCACCGGCATGGAAGACTGACCTGGTGAACGGAGATTCCTTCACTGTAAGCAGTTCCTCACCTGCAGCCATTGCCGGATATCCGAATATCACAGTACCGATGGGTTATGTAGAAGGGTTGCCAGTGGGTATATCCTTCTTCGGAAAGGCATGGAGTGAGCCCCTGCTTATTGAGATTGCATACTCTTACGAGCAAGGCACAAAATACAGGACGGCTCCGCAATTTCTGCCCTCACTGCCGTTTGAGGATGTGAAGTGATTCCGTCCGCCGGTTATTGCAAAGCCTCGGGATTCCGGATCTGTTACTGCCCGGGCTCCTGCGGCTTCGTGCTTTTCTCAGAGTAATAGCGGTGTATTTCCGTCTGTGAACGGAGCGGTACTCCACCGCTGCCGGCGATAGTGTTTGCCATCTCCGCATCAAGTATCCGCGCCTTTAAATTGTCATTCCACTGGATGTTGAAGACATCGGATATCTCCTGCTTTATAGCCGGATCCCATACCGGGCAGGTCACCTCTATCCTGTGATCCAGGTTTCTTGGCATGATGTCGGCAGATGTGATGTAAACAAGCTCATCCCCGCCGTTGCAGAAGATCATGAACCTCGAATGCTCCAGGAACCTGTCAACAATGCTTATTGCCCTGATATTTTCACTCACACCTTTTGCCCCGGGAGCCATTGAAAACATGCCCCTGACTATCAGGTTTACCTGTACCCCCGCATCCCCGGCTTTATAGAGCCAGGAGATGATCTCCTCATCCGTCAGGTTGTTGATCTTGATCCTTATCCGGGCCTCTTTCCCGGCCTTTGCATTTTTGATCTCGTTATCTATGAGCGTAAGTAACCTGTTGCGAAGCCCGAAGGGAGAGACAAGCAGGTGGTAGAATTTATCCTTCCTGTAGTTGGCACTGAAGAAATTAAACGTCTTCAGCACCTCATTGGTGATTTTCTTGTCAGAGGTAAGCAGGAGGTGATCAGTATATACGGAAGCAGTATCCTCGTTGAAGTTGCCAGTTCCTACAGCGGCATACCTTTGTGTCACCTCACCCTTGACCCTGGTTATCAGGCATAGCTTGGAGTGAACCTTCAGCCCGGGCACGCCGTAAATAACCTTCACCCCATCGTCTGTCAGCTTATTCCCCCAGAGGATATTTGCCTCCTCATCAAACCTTGCCTGCAGCTCCACCACGGTTGTAACGCTTTTGCCGTTTCGTGCTGCATTCAACAGGGCATTGATGACGCTGGAGTTCCTCGCCAGCCTGTAGAGGGTGATCTGGATTGACGTTACCGCGGGATCAATTGATGCCTCCCTGAGCAGGTCAATCAGATGGTCAAAGGGATGATACGGGAAGTAGAACATTATATCCCTCTTCCTGATAACTGACAGGATGCTCCTGCCATACGGAAGTGCGGGATGTCTCACCGGAGCCAGTTTCGGATAGTTGAGCCTCTCGCCTTCAATCTCGATGAAATTCATGAAATCCTTGAAGTTGTGATACCTGTTTCCGGGCATTACCACATCTTCTGACCCGAGATTTAGCTTCTTGCAGAGGATCTTAAGGAATTCCGGCGGCATTTCACGGTCATGGACAAACCTGACCGGACTTGCTTTCCTGCGCTGCTGCAGGCTCTTTGACACCTTATCTATGTAACTTTCAGAAATGTCATCGGTAATCTCCAGTTCCGCATCTTTTGTAACCTTTATTGTGTATGCGGAGATCTCATCAAAGGGAAGTATTGAAAAGATCTCCCTGAGCCCCAGCCTTATTACATCATCGAGGAAGATTACATACCTGGTCCCCTTCTTACCTGGCAGCCTGACAAACCTCGGAAGGATTTTCCGGGATGGTATCTCAAGGAGTGCATATCTCTTCTTCTCTGTCTCGCTGTTGCGAAGCTGGATTGCAAAGTAAATGGCATCATCAGTCAGGTTTGGAAGTTTATTTTCCCTGCTGATTATCAGTGGCATAAGCCTTGATCTTACCTCTTTGCGGAAGTAGTTCGTGACGAACTCTGCCTGTTCGCTGTCAAGCTGCTGCTCGTTCACAAAGTGGATACGGTGCTTTTTCAGCTCATTGAGCAAACCTGCGTAGGTTGCCTCAAAGCGTTCATTCTGAATCATCACTGTTTCCTGGATGCTTTTCAGCGTTGCCTTTGGGCTGTAACCCAGGATATTCTTTGCCTTGTTGCTGAACAGTGCCAGTCTTCTCAAGGTGGCCACCCTCACCCTGAAATACTCATCAAGGTTGTTTGAATAGATCCCGAGGAAATTGAATCTTTCAAGCAGGGGCACCTCACTGTTGGCTGCCTCCTGCAGTACCCTGGCATTGAATGAGAGCCAGCTTATCTCCTTTGGGATGTATGCCTTGCCCATCAATGGTCTCCCGGTGTAAGGAAATAAAGAGTCCTGCCGCTCTCCGGTGCCACATCCTTCCAGCTTGCTGCCATGAATTCAAGGCAGTATATGCCGGTCTTGGGCAGCACCTCCGGTTCATCGGCGGCGAAATATGCTGCCATCTCAGTTATAAGAGGGTTGTGCCCGAAGAAAGTTACAGTACGGTCACGGTCACTCAGGCTGTGCAGGAAAGGGATGAACTTTTCTTCATCGAGGCTGAGATAGAGGTCCGGTGCGAGCTTTATTTCCGCAGGACTGATTCCGTACTCCCTGCAGAATATCAGGGCAGTCTCCAGCGCACGAAAGGCGGGGCTGCTGATTATCCTCCCGGGCTCTTCCCCCTTTTCCCGGAGTATCCCGGCCATCAGCCTTGTGTTCACTTTTCCCCTGACCGTAAGGGATCTTTCAAAGTCGGAAATCTCAGGCGACTGGTCCTCTGCCTTGCTGTGCCTGATGAATATCAGCTTCCTCTTCCTTGTTTCACTGTTGCTGCTCTTCTTCATATCTCATTCTGACTGTTAGTTATACATAACCGGGTGTTGCCACCGCTCAGCCGTCCGTCATGCTTGCCTGCATGTAACACCGGGCATGATGATTACACCCCGAAGCAGGTCCCCATCTCCATAGCCTGTCTGACCATCGGGTCATCCTGCGCTACCAGCTTGGTTTTGCCGCCAACTTCGGAGAGTTTAACTGAGGAAATGCTTCCGTTTCGCAGTGCCACCATCCGTCCGAACTCTCCGTTTGCAATAAGGTTGGCTGCTGCCGCGCCGAACCGCGATGCCAGTACCCTGTCCATAGGTGAAGGGGATCCTCCTCTCTGTATATAACCAAGAACTGTCTCTCTTGTTTCCAGGCCGGTCTCCTCCTGTATCCTTCCAGCCAGGTATCTTGCGGGGGAATCTTCCCCTTCGGGGATCTGAACTCCCTCTGCCACTACTACAATTGAGTACGGTTTGTTGTTGTCAGCCCGTTTCCGGAGATAGTCCATCACCACCTTCTCATCATGGGGAATCTCCGGGATGAGGATAACGTCACCGCCGCCGGCCATGCCTGAATAAAGGGCAAGCCACCCGGCATTGTGACCCATTATCTCTATCACCATGATCCGTTTGTGCGAGTTGGCCGTTGAGTGAAGCCTGTCAATGGCCTCGGTGGCAATATTGACTGCCGAGTCAAACCCGAATGTCATATCGGTACCCCATATGTCATTGTCTATTGTCTTGGGCACACCCACCACATTAAGACCCTCCTCCGAAAGCATATTGGCGGTTTTCATAGTGCCGTTTCCCCCTATGCATACGAGGCAGTCAAGGCCCATCTGCTCGTAATGTTCCTTTATAAGGATTGGTTTGCGTGTCTCATCCTTTTTCTTCCCGCTCCCCTTGAAGGGCTTCTCGCGCGATGTTCCAAGGATGGTTCCCCCCAGCGTGAGTATCCCTGAGAGGTCGCTTTCCGTGAGCTCACGGTACTCCTTGTTGATCAGCCCTGCATACCCGTCACTGATTCCTATCACCTTCATCCCGTACTTGACAATGGCTGTCTTCCCAACGCCCCTGATGGCCGCGTTGATACCCGGACAGTCGCCTCCGGCCGTCAGTATTCCGATAGTTTTCGGCATGCTGTTTTTACTGTTTGATTTGCCCATGATGAGAGATGTTATACCTATCAAATGTACTAAAAAAGCACAGGTAATAACCGGGTCATTTTCACTGCGCCTGGATTGCAAAAGTAAACCGGTGAGCGGGATAAAGGGTGGGAAACCGGTTACAATTATGTAACTTTAGCAGGTATCAATAATTTGTCAATGGCTCCTAAAAACATTTCAGAGGCAAAGGATATAAAGTTATCGATGGCTGGCTGGTTCTCAGGTTCGCTTGAACTCCTTGCCGGACAGCCCGTCCCCGGTGATGAGGCTATCCATGATGTAAGGGTCCTGATGAAGAAGCACCGGGCAGCAGTGAAGCTGGTGAAACACCTGCTTGATGATGATGTATACCGCAGGGAGTACGGGGCAGCCAGGGAGACGGGCCGCATGCTGGCATCGTGGAGGGAGAGCGCAGTCCTGCGAAAGACCGTCAGGGGGCTGAAGAGGGATAATCCCGAATTGTTTGTCAGGCTCCATGACAATGAAAAGATACAGAGGTTGCTCCGTAAGCCATATTCCACATGGGATGAGGCTGGTGTAAAGACGAAAACCGTCTGTGAGGTTGCAGACAGGCTCAGGAAGGCACAGTACAGGCTGCGGTTCCTCTCACTTAAAGAACCTGACATGCGGCAACTGGTTGAAGGGCTCGAAGAAAGCCACGGGGCTGCCGCTGCTGCTTACCTTGCTTGCCGCAACAAACCGGCACCCGGCCTGCTCCATGAGTTCAGGAAGAAGTCAAAGACATTCATGTACCAGCTCGTCTTCTTCAGGCATCTTGATCAGCCTGCAGTGAAACAGATTGAAAAGAAGCTTAACACGATGACTCAGAACCTTGGAAGATACAATGACCTGGTTCAGGTTATGATGCACACTGAGTACAGGTTCGGAGCCGCCGGAAACACTGACACTGACGACGAGCTGGCTGTGGTTATCAGGGACAGGCAGGATAAATACCTTCAGAAGGTCTGGCCCGTGGCTTACCGTATTTTTGCTCCGGGACGGAAGCTGCAGGATTTGCTCGGGATATCTTTCTGAAAGCTCACTGCGGGGAGTTCATCCCTTCAGTGATTCCCCCCCCCGGGGGCCCTGATTAATCTGGTTAATCTGTGAAGTTTGCCGGGTTTACTGGCGACCGGAATCCATTCCCCGCACAAGAGCCATCAGCTGCATCCTGTTGCGGACATTGGTCTTCATATAAATGCGGGATGTATGATCCTTCACCGTCTGGAGGCTGATGAAGAGCTTGTCAGCTATTTCCTGGTTACTCAGCCCGTTGCATATCTCCCTGATAATTTCAGCTTCCCTGGGAGATATCTCATTTTTCCGGATGAAATCTTCGATACCGTGCGGCAGAGGCATCGGCTCAGGGAACATCACGGGCTGAAGTTCTGTCCTGTAGCTGAGCCACAGGGACACAGCCGTAATGGTTGCAAACAGGAGAAATACAAATGCCAGAGCCATCCAGGCTGAGTGGGGTATAAGGATCAATGCCAGTGCCTGCGCCGAAGTGCCGCCGGCCAGCAGAAGTGCAAGGGCGGACCGGTCTCTGCGGCCCGGAGAGGAGGAGTTACCCCTTAACAGCAGGAGGACTGAGGTCAGTGCAAAGATTACTGCTGCGGCAACGTAGTAATACCTGAACAGCGGAAGTGCATCACTGAAGTCCATCTCCCTGATGGCCAGACCCAGGGCTGCGATGATCCCGAAGTTGAATATCAGGAACACCAGGTTGAAATAGCTTCGGAGCTTCAGTCCCGCTGCTTCTGCCGCAAACCTGATAAGCATCATCCATCCGAAAACAAGGAAAGGAAGACCGAGAAGCAGGGAAATGACAGAAATTGTTGAATGCATTGCCGCATCAAGCCTGCTTCCCGCCAGGGCAACTATTATAAACTGACCCCATATACCGTAGAAACCGAAAGCCGAAATGAACAGGTTATGGTAAAAAAGTGACCTCAGAAAGGGGAGGGGATACTCCTCAAGGAGTCTTGTGACAAGC
>JAKAXP010000220.1 GCA_021816545.1 Bacteroidota bacterium | reverse complement strand
ATCTCCTGTTGAGTTGATTGTATTTTCGACAAGTGTCCGGTAGAAATTACTGTGTCTGGTGAAGAAGCCGTTGAATGAAGACTGAACGGCGAAGTCGCGAATCAGTCTCAGAAAGACCATGAGTGAGTCATGACCACCGGCACGGTCAGTTACGAATGTGTCAGTGACAATGTCATTCCTGAGGTACAGATATTCATCAGTAAACAGCATTATGTTTGAGGGTGCGCTGAAATTAAGCATCCTTGGCTGCAGGCTCAGCCGGTTGAACATGGCAACAGCCGGATGACTTCTGTAAGGCCCGAAGTGAGTCAGCACCTCCCTGCTGTAGGCGGTAGAGTCCTTCGCCATAAGGAATCCGAAAAATTCCGGGTACCGGCTGATGGTCTGTACAACCGATATCAGTTCTACCTGGGGCAGGACCCCGACTGTTATCTGGTTCTGATTGCCGGTGACGGGATCGCAGAGCCTGAATGCCGGTTGAGAATGAACCGGAAGTGTCAAGATAACAAGTGCAACAATTACATTTGACAGAATAGCCGCTTTCATGCCGTAAGTTCAGATTATGTTCCGGTTAAAGACAGAAATTGCCCTCGTGCGCTGCAACGCACGTAACCTGCCTAAAGCTTCCTGATCATTTCATACTGCTTGCCGGTGACAACTATGTTCTTCGACTGAAGGAACCGGGTAAGAGTGTCACAGTGAATATCAGCATTGACGATCTTGATTATCCCGCTCTGGTTCAGGAGCAGCGCCTCACTGAAGAGCAGGCTTCCGATTCCTTTCCGGCGGCTGTTTTTCTCAACGGCAAACTGAGGAATATCTCCGGATGCAGGTTCAATGATGATGTAACCTGTCAGTTTCTCTTTTTCAAAAGCGCCCAGGGCAATGAAATGCTCCGGGACCCTGCTGACTGACTCATGACTGTTCTGCCATGAGGGGGCAAAGTCGGCGAACCTTTCGATACCCGCAGCCTCCCCCGGATTGATCTGCCTGACAACCGTAACGGGTCCCGCAGGACCGGTTCCCGGTCTTACATCCGTACTCTTCTGAACGAAATAGTGAAATTCCCGCGTCACTTCAAATCCAAGCTTCCGGTATACCGAGACCGCCGCTGTGTTGTGCTGCAGCACCTCAAGCAGGTATTGCTGCAGGTTTCTCTCCTTCAGGAAGGGAAGGGAGTATTCGAAAATCTTCGTGGCAAGCCCTTTCCCCCGGTGTTCCTTTACGGTGCCTGTACCTGTGTCATACGCTGTCGGGATATCATTGAATGTTCCCGTGCCGTTGAGGGTGAAGGCGATGATGTTATCTTTTCCTTCAAATGCAGCAAAGGAGACATCCGGATCAAAGCCCCTTCTTTTGATCAGGGCCATGAACTGGGTCCTGTTGATCTGTACCTCATAATCGGCGAATGCCTTGCTGAACCCGTTCCAGATAATTTCAGGATCAGTTCCTGAAAGCGGTCTTATTTCCATATAATGTTTGTTGATGCCGGTTCCATGCGGTGATGCCACACCTGTAAAGTTAGCCGATGTTTTTATTCATTCTTGTCGCAATGCCATTCTGCAGGTAAAAAAATATAGAAATATCGCTTGCGATATAAAAAAAAGTCTCTATATTTGTGTCGCGAACGATAGAATCGCAGGAGATGAAAATAAATCATCTTAAGGTTACTGCGATTTTGCGGGCACATACAGTGGAAAATAAATATGAAAAGATAAACTCATGAAACATAATTTTTACCAGTTTAAGGCGAAGAGTCTCCAGGGAAAGGAGATCAGCATGGAAGAGTACAGGGGTAAGGTTGTTCTTGTTGTCAATACTGCCAGCAAATGCGGTTTTACGCCGCAGTATGAGGGCCTCGAGGCACTTTACAGGAAGTATAAGGATGACGGCCTGGAGATTCTTGGTTTCCCATGCAACCAGTTTGGAAACCAGGAGCCGGGTGATGAGACGTCTATTGCAGAGGGTTGCCTTGTGAATTATGGCGTAACCTTTAAGATGTTCTCAAAGGTGGATGTCAACGGAGAGTCAGCTCATCCTTTATTCAAGTATCTTACCGGTGAGCTTGGCAGTATTTTCGGCAGAAAGGTGAAATGGAATTTCACGAAATTCCTGATTGACCGCCACGGGAAGCCTGTGAAGAGGTTTGCGCCGGTGACAAAACCGGAAAGCATGGATGACAGCATCAAGAAGCTCCTTGCACACCGTTGATCTGAAAACTGCAGGCGAAAGGGTCATTGCTGTTTTGTCATGACGCTTCGCCTGTCTTAAATATATATTTATGGCTTACGAACAGCTTAAACTCGCTAACCAGCTTTGCTTTCCCGTTTATGCAGCTTCAAGGCTTATAACTCGGGAATACCAGCCTTTCCTTGATAAGCTGGGTATCACTTATCCTCAGTACCTCGTGCTGATGATCCTGTGGGAGAAAGATGGCCTGCCGGTCAATGATATTGCGAAGAAGCTGATACTTAATACAAATACTATCACACCTCTCCTCAAGCGGATGGAGAAGGACGGCATAATCAGGCGGAAACGTTCAGGTGAGGATGAGAGGAAGGTAATAGTTCAGCTTACCGGAAAGGGGCGAGAGTTGCAGGAAGAAGCAGCCCTTATTCCTGAACAGCTGGCCGCCCGGCTGATAGAAGGGGAGCTGATGATTGATGACCTAGTCAGGCTGAAAGGGATGCTTGATTCCATGATCAGATCCCTGTCGAAACAGACTGACTGAGAGCCGCGTACTACCGGGCGGCTTTGATTATCGCAGTAAGTAAGAGGTGCTTCTTCCTCCGCCTTCAGCCCTTTTAAGTATATCCTTCCTTATCAGGTCGTTAATATCCCGGATAGCTGTGTCCCTTGAACAACGGGCAATCTTTGCCCATTTTGAAGAGGTCAGATTACCTTCGAATCCGTCAAGCAGCCTGTTTAGTAACTTCTTTTGTCTCTCGTTAATGGCAGATGATGAATGCTGATTCCAGAAAGAGGCTTTTTTCAACACCCGGTCCAGAACAATATCGGTTGATTTAATTGATCGCAGCAAACACCCGAGAAACCACAAAACCCAACCGGTTATGTCAAGGTCACCTGTCTGGGTCTTCTCAAGAATTTCATAGTATTTTTTTCTCTCGCGCCTTATCTGTGCTGACATACTGTAAAACCTTTGTGTGCTTCCGTCAGACCTTGCCAGAAGCATATCTGTTACGGCCCTGGCTATCCTTCCGTTCCCATCTTCAAAGGGGTGAACAGTTACAAACCATAAATGGGCAACCGCAGCTTTCAGGACAAGGTCAGTCAAATTGGAAGTGTTGTACCAGTCGAGAAAATTCTTCATTTCAAACGGAACCAGTGATGAATGAGGCGCCTGAAAGTGAACCCGCTCCTTGCCCATAGCCCCTGAGACAACCTGCATAGGGCCTGTGGTATCCTCCCGCCAGTCGCCTGCCCTGATTTCAGGCATACCGCTTCCTTCCGGGGGAAAAAGGGCTGCATGCCAGGAAAACAGCCTCTCAGCAGTTAACGGATTAAAACAGTTCTGCATAGCATCCACCATCATTTCAACAACCCCGTCAACATTCCTGTCTGACTCCACCGAACCTGCTATCTCCAAACCAAGCTTGCGAGCTACTGAAGACCTGACCTGATCAGGGTGAAGAATCTCTCCCTCTATTTCTGAAGTTTTGATTATATCGATAGTTAATGTATCCAGCACAGCCTGGTTTCTCACCTCAAAACCTATCGATTCCATCCGCCCGAGCAATCTGCCCTGCAGGTGCCTGACCTCTCCGAGCATCCCGATGCAATCATCATTGCTCCAATATAATTCAGGCCACCTGTCAAGCTGATGAATGTACCGCTTCATTTGTTGCTTATTATGCAACGAATATACAAGGTATTCGTTGCATAAGCAAATTAATTGTTGCATATTTTGCTACAAATACAGGTAATAAGTTTGGGTAACACTCTGGGGGTGTCGCGTTAAGGCCGGCATGCTGTCTCTTTGTAATCAAGCCTGATGCTCCTGTCCTGACCAAAGAGCGGGATAATTACTGCAAACAGTAAAAAGTATGAAAGAAACAGTTTGTTTTTCATAGAGGTACTGCGTTTATATATTGTTCATATTGAGGAGATCAGTACTTGGTTATCAGCAA
>JAKAXP010000219.1 GCA_021816545.1 Bacteroidota bacterium | reverse complement strand
CGATCTGCACACAGGATATCAGAAAGGATATCAACGACGTAACCAATTCGGTAAGACGGGACATAAATGATGTTACCAATTCAGTCAGGAAGGATTTGAACGATGTGACCGAAAGTGTGAGGAAGGATTTTGAAGATGCGGCTTCACCACTGACGGATGATATAAATGATACCGCACGTGATATAAACAACGGGGTCAGATGATAAAAGCCTCCGGGATAATAAAGTCTTACGGTGACCTGAAGGTACTGAAGGGTATTGACCTGGAGGTGGCGGAAAAGGAAGTTGTGACTATCGTGGGGGCCAGCGGGGCGGGCAAGACAACCCTTCTGCAGATAATAGGTACCCTTGACAGGGCCGATTCCGGGACAGTACTTATCAACGGCCAGAATCCGGGCCAGCTTTCACAGAGGGCCCTGGCCGCATTCAGGAATAAGAACATCGGTTTTGTCTTTCAGTTTCACCAGCTGCTGCCGGAGTTCACAGCACTGGAGAATGTATGCATCCCGGCACTCATTGCAGGGAAGTCGCGCCCCGAGGCTGCAGCAAGGGCTAAAGAGCTGCTTGATTTCCTGGGGATGAGCGACAGGCTTGATCATAAACCTTCGCAGCTCAGCGGCGGTGAACAGCAGCGGGTTGCCGTGGCACGCGCAATAGTGAACAGCCCGGCACTGATCCTCGCAGACGAGCCATCGGGAAACCTTGACACCGAGAACAAGAAGGAACTTCACAATCTGTTCTTCAGGCTGCGCGACACCTTCGGTCATACATTCATAATAGTGACCCATGATCCGCAGCTGGCCTCGATGTCTGACAGGACCATAAGAATTAAGGACGGCCTCATCACTCAGTGAGTGAGACCATTTGTGACACAATAAGTGAACATAGTTTTTAAAAATTCGTTATAATTGCAGGGCTTTTAGAGAGAAAATGATTAAACGCACGACAGCAGCTTCATTCTTAATACTGGCAGGAATACTCTTTCTTGGCCATGCTGTTGTACCGCACCATCACCACGGGAACCTTATCTGCTTTGTAAAATCACACTGTACAGACGAATATCCTGCCGGTGACCACGGTTCCAGCCCTGACAGCCATCGTCATGACGGCCAGGAAGGTCCGGACCAGTGTCTGCTGAAAGACCCGGTGATTGTCAGTTCAAACCAGCCTGGTACCGGTTTGAAAATCACTAACATTAAGGGCAGCCAGCCATTGAGCGATAATATTTCAGCCTGCTTACCGGCAAATGAACCAGTGCTGCCGGCCACTGATCCGTTGCATTCATTATCAGTGCCTCAGGTCATTTTTCTCTATCACTCCCTTTCATTCCATTCCCCGGGGCTTCGGGCTCCTCCCACTGCTTAAGATTTTAGTTTCGGTGCTTGCCGTAATTCGCAGGAAATAAATCTCCTGCGGCATCATTCATTTTTATTTAAATCTTAAACAGAAATCAATATGTACTTCAAATTTTTCCTGGCCTCAGTGATATCACTGCTCCTGGCAGCCTGCAATAACAGCAAGACAGGAGAACATGAGACAGAGCACGAAGACCTCAAGGTGAATTTTACAGTTTACAGTGACAGCCTCGAGCTGTTTGCCGAGGCTGATCCTCTGGTAACCGGCACCGCATCAAACGTGCGCTCACACTTTACAACACTTCCTGATTTCAAACCGCTGCCATCAGGGACAGTGACAATGAAACTGACAGTCAACGGGCAGAGTGTTGAGGAAACTGCTGAGACTCCTCTCCGCAGGGGGATCTACAGTTTTGATGTGACTCCGGCCGGGGCCGGGAATGGAACGATTGAATTCCTGATCAGGAGCGAAGCTGGAGAATCAAGGATCACTATACCTGATGTGACCGTTTACCCTGATGCCGCAGTGGCAGAAGAGGATGTGGAAAGTAATGCTCCTCCGGCGACAAACACAACGGCATTCACAAAGGAGCAGTCATGGAAGATTGATTTCTCAACCGGTTATGCAGTGAGGGAGCCCTTCGGACAGGTGATAAAGACAACCGCACTGGTTCAGCCTGCACAGGGTGACGAGGCGGTGGTGACTGCCAGGTCAGGAGGAGTGGTATCATTCACAGGGAAGAATATCCTTGAGGGGACAGCAGTCTCGTCGGGCCAGGCATTGCTTACGATCCGTGGAAGCGGCTTTGCCGAGGACAACTCCGCAGTAAGGTTCGCGGAAGCGCAAAACAATTATGAACAGGCGAAGGCAGATTATGACCGGGCTGTGCTTCTTGCAGCTGACAGGATAGTATCTGAAAAGCAGTTGCTGGAGGCAAAAACGCGTTATGAAAACGCCGGGTCCGTTTACGAAAACCTGAAGCAGAACTTCAGCCGTACGGGACAGACGGTGACGAGCCCGATGGGCGGATATGTCAGGCAGTTGCTCGTTGGAAACGGACAGTATGTTGAGTCAGGACAGCCTCTGATGGTGATCTCGCAGAACAGCACTCTCATGCTGCGTGCTGAGGTGCAGCAGAGGTATACCCGGTTCCTGAACTCAATATCCACGGCAACCGTCAGGAGCTCAGATGATGATAAGACGTATACTCTTGAAGAGCTTGGGGGCAAGATCCTTTCAGTGGGTAAGGCAGCCACAGCAGACAGCTATCTTATCCCGGTCAGCTTACAGGTAAGAAATTCAGGCAAATTTGTTCCTGGCAGCTTCGCGGAGGTATGGCTTAGAACGGTTACTGCGGCTGAATCACTCACAGTGCCGAATTCTGCGCTCATTGAAGAGCAGGGTTCCTTTTTCGTGTTTGTGCAGGTCACACCTGAGAAGTTTGAGAAAAGGGTGATTCAAACCGGCGCAACAGACGGGATCAGGACAGAGGTCACCGGCGGCCTGAGGGATGATGAACGCATTGTGACAGAGGGTGCGATACTTATAAAGCTTGCCCAGGCTACCGGGACCCTCGATGCACATTCTGGTCACGTACATTAAAAGCCGGCAGCCATGATAAACAATATCATCAAGTTCTCACTGAACAACAAGTATCTCATTATACTTCTTTCAGTGGCCCTGGTGGTTTTCGGAGTGAGGACCGCCCTGAACATGGATATCGATGTTTTTCCCGATCTGACGGCTCCCACAGTTGTGGTGATGACTGACGCCCACGGGATGGCCTCGGAGGAGGTTGAGAGACTGGTTACATTCCCGATAGAGACATCAGTAAACGGCGCCACCGGCGTGCGCAGGGTCCGGTCAGCTTCCTCACAGGGTTATTCTTTCGTTTGGGTTGAGTTCGACTGGGGCACGGATATTTTCAAAGCCAGGCAGATAGTTAGCGAGAAGCTGATCACCGTCTCGTCGCAGATGCCTCTGGGTGTCGGCCAGCCCGTCCTGGCACCGCAGTCAAGCGTTATGGGAGAAATATTCTTTATCGGCCTTCAGGCCGACAGCACCAGCATGATGGACCTGAGAACCATTGCAGAATGGAACATCAAGCCGCTGCTGCTGGCAACGGGAGGAGTCTCACAGGTGACCGTCATCGGCGGCGACTACAGGCAATACCAGGTGCTGGCCAATCCCGTTAAAATGAGTCACTACAGGGTCTCTTTGGCTGAACTGGCTGATGTGTGCAGAGGTATCAGCCAGAACTCCACTGGCGGTGTGGTGAGGCAGTACGGTAATGAATACGTTGTGAGGGGTATAGCCCGCACATCAGACCTGGAAGAGCTTGGCAACACATATGTAAAATCAGTCAGCGGCAGCCCGGTCAGGCTGAATGATGTTGCCGAGGTAAAGATCGGCAGTGCAGTAAAAATGGGTTATGCCTCGGGAAATGCGAAACCGGCAGTCATAATTTCCGTCTCCAAGCAGCCGAATACTAACACTCTCAATGTCACTGAAAGGATCGAGGAAAACCTCGCGGAACTGCAGAAGACCCTGCCTCCTGATGTAAGGCTTGACACGAAGATATTCAGGCAGGCAGATTTCATCCAGACATCGGTGCATAACGTGCAGGACGCATTACTTGAAGGTGCAGTATTCGTAGTTATAATACTGTTCATCTTTCTTGGCAGTTTCAGGACTACAGTCATCTCACTGCTTGCCATTCCCATTTCACTGCTGGGGGCGATAATTGTAATGAAGTTCCTCGGGCAGAATATAAATACGATGAGTCTCGGAGGGATGGCGATT
>JAKAXP010000218.1 GCA_021816545.1 Bacteroidota bacterium | reverse complement strand
TATCATTTTTGAGGCGCTTTTCGGGTTCCTCAGCAACTCCATGGCTCTTATTGCGGATGCCGGCCATAACCTGAGTGATGTCCTGGCCCTGGTATTTTCATGGATAGCCATCAATCTGTCACAGCGAAAAGCAACACTCAGATATACTTACGGGTTGCGTCGGTCGACCATACTTGTTTCATTGCTGAATACGATTATCCTGTTGGTGGCGGTTGCATTCATAGTATTTGAAACGGTGGACAGGCTCCGCAACCCGGTGAATGTCAATGCCGGAAACGTGATAATTGTTGCGGCCGTCGGCATCCTGGTCAACGGCTTTACTGCCTGGCTCTTCCTTAAGGACCAGAAGCGGGACCTCAACATCCGGAGCGCTTTCGTGCATTTTATTGCAGATACGCTGGTGTCTCTCGGGGTGGTTGTTACAGGAGTAATAGTGGCGTTTACTGGAATTCAGTGGTTTGACCCTGCTATTTCTTTTGTAATTGTGGGGGTGATTCTTTACAGTTCATATCACCTGCTTATTGATTCTGTGAATCTTGCCCTTGATGCAGTGCCTGAACATGTAGATATCCTTGGAGTCAAGAAGTATCTTGAGTCAATGCCCGGGGTAGCGGATGTGCATGACCTTCATGTGTGGGCGCTGAGTACTACGGAGACGGCTCTGACAGTTCATCTGAAAACAGATGCCCGTACTGACACCTCTTTCATTGCTTCCATTCAGAAACAGCTGGAGGAGAAGTTTGGCATCGGGCATGCCACGATACAGGTGGAGTTCGGAGAACATGCAGATGCCGGTGAGAATGTCTGCAACTGATTATGCCCCCGGGATTACCTTTACTACGAATAAGCAGGAAGGATAATGTATAAACATAACCTGAAAGAATATTTGAATGAGAAGGTCGATCTCTACAACAGGCCTCCGTTCATCGGGTTGGATCCGGTCAGTATCCCACACCGTTTCAAGCTGAGAGAGGATATTGAGATAGCCGGATTCCTTGCGGCCACTATTGCATGGGGAAACCGGGTGGCAATATTAAGAAGTGCAGACAGGATGCTTTCTTACATGGGCAACTCTCCCTATGATTTTATAATCAATCACCGTGACAGTGACCTGAAGGGAATCGAGGGCTGCATACACCGTACCTATTTTGCGGAGGACTTCATCTACTTCATCGAGGCCCTGAAATATATATATCTTGAAAAGGGAGGGATGGAGGCAATCTTTGCCAGGTATCAGACCGATGATTCACTGCAGCCTGCCATTCATGAATTCAGGAAGATATTCTTTGAGTTGCCCCACAACAGCCGGACCGAGAGGCATCTCTCTGACCCCTTCAAAGGTTCGGCGGCCAAGAAGATAAACATGTTTCTCAGATGGATGGTGCGCAATGATGACAGGGGAGTTGATTTCGGATTGTGGCGTTCCTTGTCACCGTCAGTGCTCTCTTGTCCGCTTGATGTGCATTCAGGCAACGTGGCACGTAAGCTGGGGCTGCTTACGCGCAAACAGAGTGATGCGAAGGCTGTTGCGGAGCTTGACGCCAGGCTTCGGGAGCTGGATCCGGATGACCCGGTGAAGTATGATTACGCACTGTTCGGGCTGGGTGTTTTTGAAGGATTCTGATTCCCGGATCATTTCTTCCTCATCATCTGCTCCATCAGTTCTATCTGTATCTCCTGAATTTCAAACAGTTTTTTCGACTGGCTGATCAGTATATGATCAATCTTTTCATGAAGCTGCCTTATTTCAATTTCAGCTTTCAGGTTAACCTGGTAATCATTCTGTGCCCTTGCTCTGTCTTTTGATTCCTGCCGGTTCTGGCTCATCATAATCACGGGGGCCTGTATAGCTGCAAGACATGAAAGGATAAGGTTCAGCAGTATGAAAGGAAAAGGATCAAACGGCTTTTTTAAAAGTACATATGAATTTATGGAGATCCATACAAGCAATATGACACCGAAGCTTATGATGAATTTCCAGCTGCCTCCGAACATGGCTACTTTATCTGCAATCTTCTCACCAATTGTCAGTTTCTGTTTGTCATCCGCCTGCAATTTTACAGAAAGAAGCTCTTTACTCCTTATGGATTCCATAACATCCCTGTCAAGTTTTGTCATATCTCCGGTCTCCTCCTCAATCAGTTGCTGAACATAGGCATTCCTGAACATGTTCAGGATATCAATGGATATCATACCCCTGTCGCCCGGCCAGTCGGGATAGGCTTTCCTGATCAGTTCCAGTATATGAGGCCTGATGGAATCAATTCCAACAAGGTCTTTCATCGGGTATTCTTTTCCCGTGATGCTGCATCTTCCTGACTTTTCCATAAAATGATCAGATTATTAAACCACCTTCATGCAAGTTACTATAAAGTTACTTCAAATACCTCTGGTTTCGGCTAACACTGTTTTAGCCTGATCTCTCCTTCAGAAACGCGGGCTTAATTGTGAAAATCAATTTGGCAATTTGAACTGACTTGTCGAAATTTGTTGAATATCACGGCAATAATTACTCTGTGCAATAAAATGGCAAGAAAACTTAAGATCTTTACCGGATTGCTGATAATGGTCGTAATAGCGACAATTGTATTCTGGCCCGGGAGGAAGAAATCCGGCTCACACATTATGACCGGTCCGGTGAGGAGCGGCACAGCTATCCTGATAACCGGTGCTGCAGCACGTATCCCTCAGGAAGCCGCTTTGCTTGAGCAGCTTTACAACAGGGGCCTGTTGAAAGATGTGGTTTTTATCTCCGGTGCCAGTTCAGGCGCCCTTAATTCGGTAATGTTGAACGGGATTCTCAGTGGCAGAATGACATGGGCAGAATACAGAAATATTCTCTTCAGCATTCATGACAGTGATATATTCATCCAAGAAGGAAAGAAGCTGCCGGTTAATACGGAACCCCTGCGAAGGTTTGTCACCGGGGTGGTTGAAGAAAGGCTTGATTATCATACAATAGGAGACCTGCCCTATGTGACTGCGATATCAGTGACGCGTACCGGGGACATTGACCTTAAGAACAGAGTCTACAGGATGTGCAGCCGGAAGATAAACACGGAAACAGATACGACCCTCAGCCTGGTGGATATTTTGATGGCGTCCACATCCTTCCCTGTCGCCTTTCCTTCAGTAAGTATAAGGAATGTCTCGACTATTCCTGATGCAAAGTATATAGATGGAGGAGTCGGGGATGACCATATACCCTTTCAGGCTTTGCTCGATTACGAAGAATCAAGGGGATCCGGTGTTGATACGGTTTATATTGTCAGCCGGAAGAGCGACAGCATACCGGAGGTGAGTGAGGAACTGAGAATACTTGGTTTAAATGACAGAGGATTGTTCGACAAACTGGGATTCTCGTTGGACAATATTCTTTATAAGGGATTTATGAAGAGACTGGAGGCTTTTGCCAGTGAAGCACCTGACCTTATTACCCGCACATATGTATGGATACCTGATTTCAAGGCCGATTTCCTCATGTTCAGCTTCACCAACCTGAAGGAGCAATTCGACATGACAACAGAGTGGGCAGTGACTCATGAGCCGGTGCCCCTCTCAGAATATATTCCTTACGTTTCTTACCGCGGTAAATAGCTGGCAGACGTATCGTTATTTTTCATCGTCCCTGTAAAGGCAGCACTCAGGAAGGTTATTGTAGACCTCATCCGGAGCTTTATATTTCCCATTGTCATGTCCAGCCTGTGCAAGGGCCTTCTGAACAGCATCAGGAGTAGTCAGGGATTTGTTGAATTCAAGGTGCAGTGATTTTTTCTCCATGTCCCACGTTGCCGATTGAACACCACTGACTGACATGGCAGTTGTCTCGATCCTTTCCTTGCACATCTCACAATTGCCCTCAACCCTGAATTCGGCATGTCTGATGCTGGCAGACTGGTTGACATCTTTGGTGGCTGTCATGCCGTGTTCGTGACCTGTTCCCGGGGTATTCATGTCAACGCTGCCTGTTCCGGACATTGTGCTATGATCGTGGCCTGTCGAGGAGGCTCCCCCGGAAGGATTCATCATACTCGGCTTGCCCTCAAGCTGGGCTGCGGCATCTACGCTGAAGGTCCCGTTGGTGACAATCTTCTCACCCTCGGTTAATCCGGCTTTCACTACCCATCCATCCCCGAGTGAAGGTCCGAGGGTGACCTCTCGCATC
>JAKAXP010000217.1 GCA_021816545.1 Bacteroidota bacterium | reverse complement strand
GAAAAATGCCGCAAATGATTCCGATGGTTGTCCAGACATCAGTCATAAGATGCTGTGAGTCAGCCTCAAGGGTTATCGAGTTGTGTTTCCTGCCATAATACAAAAGGACCCTGGCTGTTATGAAATTGATCAAAGTGGCCACAACGGATAACAGCATACCGATATTCAATTCGCTCAACAGCTGGGGATGATATATCCGGTTGACAGCAGCATAGGAAATTCCGATCGCTGCCATTACAATGAGAATACCCTCAATCAGGCTTGAAAAATATTCTGCCTTGTCATGGCCAAAGGGATGTTCCTTATCAGGAGGTCTTGCCGCAATACTTAACATCGCAAATGCAACAATACCTGCTGCCAGATTAATGAATGACTCCATGGCATCAGACAAAAAGCCAACAGAACCGGTTACATAATATGCAGCTGATTTTATTGAAATTGTTAATAAAGATGCAATTATTGAGATCCAGACAATGGGAGCCAATGATTTTTTCTGAATTTTCGAATCTGGCATAAATTAAGATACGGGTATTATACTACCCTTTGGTTTCAGGTATTTGGGTCTCAAAGATAGGTTTTGTTTCCAATAATTTTTCCATTCCGGCATTTCCTGGGCCAACCCATAGGAATACAAAATTATAAAGAAGGGCAGCGCGAAAACCCGGGATCAATGGAGCTAAGAGGCAAAATACCAGTATTTTGAGAGAAAAACTTGACTTCATTCCCGATTTTGTTTAATATTGGTATAAACAAAACTTCAACCTATGAAAAAACTTAAGATTATTGCTCTGGCTATTATTGCACTGGCAGTTGCCTATTCCTGTAAAAATGTTCAAAAAACCGATAAAGTGACTTCAGATATTGTTGGAGCCTATGAATATACGGGAGACCTGGAGGGCTTTGCCCTGTATGACGATAGCCATTTTGCATTTACTTTCAGAACCAGGCCAGATAAACCTGATTCATTACTGACTGTCGAAGAAAAGTATAATTCCCTTGAATCAACTGCAGGTACCTGGACAGCCCAGGATTCTGTTGTGACACTTACTGTGACATTCCATAAAGATCCGCAAATGATCGGTTCTGTTCACCGGTTTGTCTATAAGAATTCCGGGAATGAACACAACTTCAGGCTTATCGACCAGGACGGGAATACTGTCGGTACGGGGTCTGCAAAAAAGATTAACTGATTTCAAATCACTTAAACTCTTCGCTGATCAGTCTGGATAACACTGATAAACAGGAAAAGCGCAGGATCGGCTGCAACTTTCTGCAGCGCGGTGGAGTTCGGCAATTCAACCGCTAACATGAATGCCGGACAGGTGGTTTTCAGATTTGCCGGGCTGTGTGGTCGGTATTTAGTGCCAGTAAAATTGTTTTGAACCCCTAACTATACAAACTATGAAAAAGCTTCATTCAGCACTCTCTTTATTACCAGTCATCTGTACAGGATTGTTACTCCTTGGTTGCAGTAAGCAGTATAAGGATCAGGATGGGAATCTGTTTAATTCTGTCACTATCGGAAATCAGGAATGGATGGCAGAAAATCTCAATGTTGTGACTTTCAGAAATGGCGATTCCATACCACTGGCGAAGACAAAGGAAGAATGGGAGAATGCTGCCGTAGAAGGACGACCGGTGTATTGTATTTATGACATAAATCCCGGGGATAATTCAAAAACAGGGAAACTCTGCAACTGGTACGCTTTCAATGATTCAAGGATGATAGCACCCAAGGGTTGGCATATTCCGTCTGACAGGGAGTGGATTGAGTTGTCTGTGGAATTGGGTATGAGTCCGGCTGAAGCTGAAAAATTGCACGAGCGGGGAACAGACCAGGGGACAAGGTTGAAGGATCCGGGTGACAGGAGCTGGAATCTGAGTGATTCGATATCAGTTAATTTCAGCGGTTTTAACGCACTTGCAGGGGGTTGCAGGCTCAATGACGGTGAATATTATATGGCGAATGTTATCGCGGTCTTCTGGTCTTCAACAGAAACCGAAACAGGCGGGGCTTATGCTTATGGCATACATCCTGCGCCTTTCTTTAACCGCTGCGATGACAACAAAGGCCTCGGAATGTCTGTAAGATGCATTAAAGATAAACAGGCTCTTTAATTACCCCGGGAGGCTCCAGGCTTTTCTGCCTCAGGATTGAAATTATTTCCGGATGAGCCACGGATTTCCTGTGCGATAGGAATCCGGGATATCCCCGATGCCATTTCCGTTAGTATCCGGCTGCTGCTGCAGGAACCAAACCAGGGCCATCCACTCTTTGATTTCCTGAATTCCGGGCACACCGGGGTCAGCATCAATTATGGCCTCATCCACCGACATGACCGGCTCCCCGCGCTCATTCTTCAAATTAATGACTATCAGATGTTTGCTGAGCTTCTTTATTATGCTTACAAATCCCAGTACATAGGAATCTGCTATGATGCTGTACAGTTTCTTATTCCTTTTTGAAAAATCTACCGGCATAAATCCTTTTTGTTGGTTCCCGAGTTCGATAGATGTAATTTTTCTCAGCAGTCCCTTTTCAGGATTGCAGGTTGCCCTGAGGCCACCGGCATATATATAATTGTCGCGGCTGAGTGAGGGTGCCAGGTAAAGGACCTCCAGTATCCCTTTTAATTCACGGCCGGTAACATAAACCCTGGCCAGCGGATAGCCCGGGATATTGTCTGTCCCGTTACCCTGAGGAATAACCCTGAAGATATCAGCAACAGTCTGTTTTCCGTTGTTCCCGGGCAAGATATTATCTGAAATTAGCCCGGCAGGAAACAATGAAATATCAGCGCCGGGAAAGCCATTGCTGTTAATAAAGGAATAGACTGCATCAGAAATGAGCAGACCGAGGTTGCTTTCTTCCAGCATGGTATCCAGGTTGCATATGAGCGGGAAGGAGGTCTCTGCGACTATGGCAGTATCAAACAGATTGCACGGTTTCAGGATCTTTTCCACAATCATCTGTTCCTGTTCAGCTATTAGATGCCGGATTTCCGTATCCGGTGGTATTGTATCCGTGACAGGAATGATTCTGGCATCCAGTTGCCTGGTCTTTCCTTCCCCGAATCCAACCTCATACCTTCCCAACCAGGCACCGTAAGAACCTGCCAGCACAACAGGTGTTCCGTCAACGATGAGTGGCTTGTCAAGCACAATATGCGTATGGCCGCTGATGATCAGGTCAATGCCGGGAACTTTTGTGGCAAGCATTACATCTTCCCCTGACCAGTTGCCGTTTTCATCCAATGTTATACCACTGTGGGAAAGGCATATTACAATATCCGCCTTCCTGGTTTCTCTTAGATACCTTACATATTTTTGCGCTGTTTTAACCGGATCGGCAAATCTGACCGGTTGCGCCCTGGGAGCATTATCAGTCGCAACCCGGCCAAGAATGCCGAAAATTCCGAGTCTCAGGCCGTTTCTTTCGACAATCAGGGAGGTATTCATTATTTCCTGATCAAACAATGCTTCCAGTGCGTCGTCAGCACTGTCCTTTTTAGAAAAAATCAGATTGGTCGCCAACAGTGATGGCAAAGATCCGTTAACAGCTGATTGCCCGATTATGGTTGCCAGGGACTCCGGGCCGAAGTCAAATTCATGGTTACCCAGCGTCACAGCATCATATCCCATCTTCTTCATCAATGACAGCTGGAATCCGGATGATTCCTCCAGCATGGCGAAGAACGTGCCCATAAGGAAGTCTCCTGCATCCAGCACCAGGACTTTGTCTCCGTTTTGTCGTTTTTCTTCTTTGATCAATGTCGCAATCCGTGCAAATCCTCCCAGGGTATCAGCTTCCCGGGAACCGGTATCAGAACCCTTTAGTCCGGACGGGAATCCGCTTACCCGGCTGTGGAGATCATTGGTGTACAGAATAATCAGGTTTTTCTCAGGCTTTATCTGGGCAAAGGATGTGTCATAAGCGGATAAACAAATAAACATTAGTGTTAATAGCCTGTACATTGTCATAGCCTCTGAATGGATCTATTCAAATCAAAGGTTCAACAATATTTATGATAACAGTTTTGCCAGGTGTCCCAAAGATTGTTCTCAGTGTACCAAATTCACAAACAGACCAGATCAGATAGCGTTACCGGGGCTTGACATCCCCGCCGGTTCAAGTCCTGAGCATTCCGCTACAGATCATCATGGCCATCGCTGGACC
>JAKAXP010000216.1 GCA_021816545.1 Bacteroidota bacterium | reverse complement strand
GCATGGATTTTCCTTCAGGAGTGCGCCAAGCGTCATCTTTGTTTCTGCACGGTACGGCGGAAGGAAATGGACTTCCCTTCCCCCGGCAATTGCATCATGAACCATATCTGCCAGCCCGGACATTGGGTGTGTCTTGGTCACACCTGACCGCGATGCCAGTTCTGCAACTGACGGCTGGGGGCCCATCCATACAATGTCATCAACATCAAAATCGTTCCCGAAAACTATTTCATTTCCGGAATTGAAATCGATCAATCCTGCGAGTCCCGGCAGATCAATGCCGAAGAAGTACAGAAAATCACTGTCCTGTCTCCAGTGATAGGTATTGTCAGGGTAATTCATCGGTGCCTCAACATTCCCGATAAACAGGGCAATACCGTTATTCATCAGTGACTTCAGCCTTTGACGGCGCTTAATGTAAACTTCTTTTTCAAACATATCTGAATATCTTTTATGTACCAGTACGCTAATGTAACAAGAGCAGATGACTTTTTCCATGATACCGGCAAATTTTAATTGCGAAGGGCATTGTCATTTTAACTGCAGGGTGTATATTCGCATATTGGCTAACCTCTTATAACCCTTATCTATGCCCTATCGCCGCCTGCCCAACACTGACTCCGCACGTCTCAGAGCTCTTAAGAAAGCCGTTGAAATGAGCAAGGAGATACCTCCGTTCAGGCTTGCCTTCTCAATGAAGACCCTGGTTAAAATCCAGGCTTTTCTGCCAGTTTTCGAAAATGCAATAAGCCATCAGCGCCAGACACTCGCCAACCAGAACGAAAAAGCCCGGGCAAACCAGGAGACTGCCCGAAAGGCCAGGCTTTACCTGACTCATTTTCTGAAGGTCATGAATATGGCCATAATCAGAGGTGAAATCCCGCCTGAGACAAGGACCTTTTACGGGATCGCATCTGATGACAGTTCTCTCCCTTCACTTACAACTGAAAATGAACTGGTGGCATGGGGTAAAAGGATAATTGACGGCGAGGAATACCGTATCAGGAAAGGCAGTTCACCGGTAACCAATCCTACAATTGCAGTAGTCAAGGTTCGTTATGAAAAGTTCCTTGATACCCGCAACCATTACAAAACAATTAACAGGAGAGTCAACGAGTGCGTAAACCGGACCTCGGATATGCGAAGTGAAGCCGATGAGCTGATTGCCTTGCTCTGGAACGAGATCGAAAACGGTTTCTCATCACTCGGAGAGGACGAGAAAAGGGCCAGCTGTGAAAAGTACGGGCTTACATACGTCTTCCGCAGGAACGAGACATCGAAGCAGGACCTCTCCCCGACCCTCTTCGGGACTGAACAGGAAAACCAGTAACAAGGCTTTGAAACTCGGAAACACAATACTGCGGGAGCAGCCTCTTTTCCTTGCTCCCATGGAGGACATTACTGATCCCTCATTCAGGTATGTCTGCAAGATGTTCGGCGCTGATTTCATGTACACCGAATTCATCTCCTCTGACGGCCTTATAAGGGATGGGCTGAGCAGCGTTAAAAAACTCGACTTGTTTGATTATGAGCGGCCAATAGGGATACAGCTCTATGGTCATATAACAGAGTCGATGGTAGAGGCGGCGCTCAGGGCAGAGGAGGCAGGCCCGGACCTCATCGACATAAACTTTGGATGCCCTGTCAGGAAGATCGCCGCACGCGGAGCCGGTGCAGGCATGCTGCAGAATATCCCGCTGATGATAGAAATGACCTCTGCCATAGTAAATGCGGTAAAGATCCCGGTAACGGTTAAAACCAGGCTGGGATGGGATGAGAACAACAAGATAATTGTTGAGGTTGCAGAACGTCTGCAGGATACAGGTATAGTCGGGCTGACAATTCACGGACGGACCAGGGCCCAGATGTACCGCGGTGAAGCTGACTGGGCACTTATTGGTGAGGTTAAGAAAAACCCAAGGATGAAAATCCCGGTTATCGGAAACGGAGATATCAACGGTCCTGAGCGGGCGAAACTGATGTTTGACAATTACGGAGTTGACGGAATAATGATAGGCCGGGCTACTTTCGGGCGGCCCTGGATATTCAGGGAGATTCGCCATTACCTGGATACCGGTGAGATCCTGCCTGAGCCAACAGTTGAGGAAAAGGCTGACCTTGCATTGCTGCATCTTGACAAATCACTTGAGCATAAAGAGGGAAAGGCCGCGATACTGGAAATGAGACGGCACTTATCTAATTACTTCAAGGGGCTTCCGGGGTTCAAAGAGACACGCCTCAGGCTGCTTACATCCCTTGATGTGGATGAGATCCGGCACATAATCGGGGAGATCAGGGATAAATGGGGCAACTGCCGGGGCGAAGGCTCAACCGGCATCTACGGTATCTGAAGCCGGCGGGGCTGCCGGCATAAAGTCTCAGTCTGCGTCCGGATTTGTCGGGTCCGGCCCGAAATCAGCAACCAACAGTGCATCTGCCGGAGCGCTGATCCTGGCAAACAACCTGCGGAAATCCTTCCAGCGATACACCAGGGCCATTATCACAAGGAATACAAGAGACATTTGCACGAGGCCGGCAAACTCCTTCCAGGGAAAAATCTCAATCTGCTCATACATCGCAGGTGTCTGCAATGCCATGTCCTTGTGGGTAATAAGAACCGACAAAAATATATTGTTGGCTGAATGCGCACCGATTGCAACTTCAATCCCGTCGTCAAGCATTGCAAGTACCGCAAACAGCAGCCCGAAGAAGATATACTGCGGCATCATTGTAAGAAATCCGTACTGCTTTACCTCCGGGTTCAGGCCGTGCATCAGGCCAAAAAGGACCGAGGTCAGGATAATCGGCAACCATCTGTTGCGTGTCCAGACGGCAAAACCCTGCATCAGGTAACCCCTGAAGAGGATCTCCTCAAAGGCAGCCTGGAAAGGTATCAGTGCAAGGGCAAGCAGCACAAGGGTCACCAGTGAACCGGAGGTGTTGTTGAGCCTGAAGTTCCCGGGATCACTTTTGATTGAATAAATCATCCATAGAGCTGACACTGCTATCCACACCAATGCTGCAAATAACATCCTTCCCCATCTTATTTTCCGCCCGCCGTTGATTACCGTGCCAAAGCTGCGGTTATGCAGTGGCCTGACCAGCATAATAATTGCAATCAGTGCCAGGATAAACGGGAAAACTGACAGCACGAAGCCCAGGTTTAGATTAATTCCCATAGCTTCAAAGTCAGGCATCCCCCCTTTTTGAGGTATTACACCCTCAACTGTGCTGGTGAACATGACAACCAGAAGAGGTATGGATCCTATCAGGTTTGAAGCAAGGAACGGAGTTACTGTTCCGATGAAATACCTCCAGAAGGCATTTTTGCCGGCGAACGCCGCGGCCATAAAGGGAGTTTCACCTGTTGTCTCAGGAGTGGTGGCAGTCAATTGGTCTTCCATCTGAAAAATCGATTAAAATTCTGAACCGGGTCTGGCAGGATAATCTATTGAATAGTGCAGCCCGAGGCTCTCCTGCCTGTTCTGGGCCATCTTTATCACCAGGTAGCCTGCTGCAATGAGGTTTCGAAGTTCAATAAGCTGTCTCGAAAGTGTTGACCTGCGGTACAGGTCCTCTGTTTCCTGGTAAATGATCTCGAGCCTGGTCTTGGCCCTCGCAAGCCTGAGGTCAGACCTGACGATACCCACGTAGTTGCTCATTATCATCTGCATCTCCCTGTAGTTCTGGGTAACGAGGATCATCTCCTCCAGATGGGTGGTGCCGTGATAATTCCAGTCAGGTATCTTTTCCTCGTAAGTCATTGTGCCGATGCGGGCAGATGCATCTTCTGCCGCCCGGTGGGCATATACCGCTGCCTCAATCAGAGAATTTGAAGCCAGCCTGTTGGCACCGTGAAGCCCGGTTGATGACACCTCCCCTATTGCGTAAAGCCTGTCAATGGAGCTCCTCCCGTCACGGTCAACCCTTACACCTCCGCACGAATAATGAGCAGCCGGCACAACCGGAATCATATCCCTGGTGAAGTCAATCCCTTCCGAGAGACACTTTTCATTTATGTGGGGGAAATGTGACCTGAGCTGCTCACCGTCAAGATGAGTGCAGTCGAGCCAGACGAAATCATCACCCCTCAGTTTCATCTCATTGTCAATGGCCCGGGCAACCACGTCACGCGGTGCAAGGGATCCCCTGGCGTGGTACTTTGGCATGAACTTCTCC
>JAKAXP010000215.1 GCA_021816545.1 Bacteroidota bacterium | reverse complement strand
CTCAATACCCATCTCTGCCGAGTATTCCACCTGGTAGTTGGTGCCACCATGCAGCTGTGTCAGTGCGCCTGATGCCATGGCACAGGCTGTTCCTATCTCGCCCTGGCACCCTACCTCTGCACCGGATATGGAGGCATTTCGTTTTACAAGGGTGCCAATAAGCCCAGCAGTGGCAAGTGCCTTTATTATGTCACTGTTTTTGTGGCTGTTGAACTGTTTCGAATATTTAAGCACTGCGGGGAGCACACCGCATGATCCGCAGGTGGGTGCAGTCACAATAACTCCTCCGCATGCATTTTCCTCGCTTACCGCCAGGGCGAACGCATAAAGGGTGGCACGGGTGCGGAATATGTCCCTGAACTGCTGAGCCTTGCGCATGTAGGAGTTTGCCTTGCGCTGCAGGTTGAGCCCTCCGGGGATAACACCTTCGGCAGCAAGCCCCCTCTTTATGGCTGCCTCCATGACCGTCCAGATCTCTCCAAGGTAATCGAGTATCTCCTTACCTTCAAACTCCACGACATATTGCCAGAGAGTGATGCCCTTCCGGTTGCAGTATTCGAGAATATCGCTCATGTTTTCATGAGGATAAATATCATTTGTTTCGTTCCTGCCGCTGTCGTCTACAATTGCACCGCCACCGACGCTGTAGGCCATCCATTCGGCCGTAGGCCTGCCTGTTCCGTCGAATGCCTCGAACTTCATCGCATTTGTATGACGGGGTTGCACGGTCTCCGGATACCATTCAATTGTAAGTTTCCTGGAACCGAAGGTCTTTTCAAGGGCTACGTCAGTACGGTGTCCCCTGCCGGTGGCTGCCAGGCTGCCGTAGAGCAGCACCCTGTATGCGGCGGCACCTTCATTCGCGGCAAGGAAACGCTGGGCGGCTCTCACGGGGCCGATAGTATGGCTGGCTGAGGGCCCGCGACCAATGCGGTAAAGATTTCGGATTGTCTCCATGATTATTCAGCAGAGTTGATCAAACAGCTTTGAGCCCGCAAATGTAAAACAAAATCGGAAACCGGGCTGCAGGATCAGCATAACCTTCTTCCGCGGAGGGAAAGAGTCTGTGCGTCTTTATGTCAGGTTTCCCTGAAGGCACCTAAAAAAAAGAGAGAGGGTGTCATAGAAGGCACCCACTCTCAAACCAACCCTCATTTGCCGGTTAAAAATCCGGATTTCTGTCGACTCCTGGCATCGGGACGGGAAGTGTCATTGACTGACGGACGTTCCGGCCTGGTTTAATACAACATAATCTGAACTCCTTTCCGGTATAAAAGATCTTCAATTAATTACCATCCCGTATTTTGCTGCAGTACTGGATTTATAGAAGTCACACTGTACGGATAGGGGAACCATTCGTGTTTGTTTTCCACGAAGCCACATTGTTTACCTTCGTTGGGTTCAGAATATGTGACATATCCCCTGTGGGCAGCCTCGCCCAGGGTAAAGAAGGCATCCTTGAGAGAAGGAATATGCTTTCCTGCATTTTTTGCTTTATCAAGTTCACCCCACCGTTTCATGTCTATCCAGCGTGAACCTTCGCACCACAACTCATAGTTTCTTTCCTTCTTGACTTCATCCATAGTCAGTGAAGTACTCACATGTGCTGATCCTGCGCGTTGCTGAACTGCCTTAAGATACTGAAGGCCGTCAGCATCACTGGTCTGGGCGCAAGCCTCGGCGTACAGCAAAAGAACGTCTGCATATCTTGCAACAATGAAGTTGTTATACCGGTAACCGAAGGTTGTCAGTACGTCTGCAGGCGTTGCGATATGCTTTTTCTGAAGGTAACTGCACTGCCCGTAAAGGCCGGCTACATTATTGACTCCCCTCAGGGGGTCTGCGAGTTTTTGTGCTTCGGTCAGACTATTTATGTTTCCGTTATCGCTTGGCCACTCAAGTTCGGTAATGAACTCCTTGTAATTTATCATGGTGGCTTTGCGGCGAAATGAATTTCCGTCATTTGCAAAGAACTCGTCGGCAAAGGAGTCTTCAATTGCAAGACCGCCCCATCCCTGTGCAGCCATGTATTTAGGCTGAGCTGCCATACGGGAAGTTCTCCATCCCCATATATTCATTTCCATCCAGGTAGAGCGCTGGATTTTTCCACCCCAGTCACCGATGGCCGAATTGGCTGCAATATTCGACTCGAATATCTTCTCTTCGGAACCGTCACCGCCAATATGGAAAATGTCTGCCCACTCTTCACCGGGAACAAGGTCATATTTACCTGATGTAATTACATTCTTGAATGCAATTTTTGCGTTTGCGTAGTCACCCTTGTACATGAGAGCCTTTCCCTGAACTGTCCAGGCAAAACCCTTGGTAATTTTCACTGCGCCGTCCTTATCTGCTTTGCTGGCGCGTTCGTCAAGGTACCCGACAGCATCTGCACACTCATCTGCACACCACTGGAGAAGAGCCTCATGCCCGCCCTCAAAGTTTGTCGGCTTGTCCGATCCCTGAAGGACGTGATCAACAAGAGGAGGATTCCCCCAGGCCATTGCAGCCATCATATGACACCATGCACGCATTACTCTTGCTTCAGAAATACAGCGGTCTTTTACAGCGCTTTCTCCGTATTTAAAATTGTCGATAACAAGGTTGCAGCGATAGATAACATAGTAGAAATGGTTATAGGCCAGCCTGATAACAGGGCTTTGTGCATCAAAACGGAACTCATTGATGGCGGCAACCATGTCATTGTCTCCGTAGAATTCTCCGGCTGCGAGTATGTTATCAGCGGGGTAGTTGAAAAGGATGTTCAGGGGAACGTATATATAGGCACCTTCCCAACTGGCAATTTGTGTTGCAAACTGAGCGTACATTGCTACAAGTGCAGACTCCGCATCTGCATCAGTCTTATAGAAAGAATCTATACTGATAACACCCTTCTGTGGAATATCAAGTCTATCCTCACTACATGCAGTGAATAGCAGCACTAATAGCAAGGTTATTACATATTTATTCTTTTTCATGTTGTTTAAGAATTAGATTAGAATGTAAGATTCAAACCGAAAATAACCTTTCTGGATTGAGGATATGTCCCATTGTCATAGCCAATAGCAGAAGCATTATTAGTGGCTGTATTGTAGGCAGTAGCTGTTTCCGGATCAGCTCCGGGGTAGTCTGAAAAGGTGATGAAGTCATCCAATGACACATAACATCTCAGCCTGCTGATGAGTATCTTCTGGGTAAGAGCTGAAGGAAGCGTGTAACCAAGCTGGATCTGCTTAAACTTGAAGTATGCTCCGTTGAACATGGCAGCTGATGAGCTCCAGAATTTCCAGTCTTGTCTGACACTGGCCGGATTAGGCATCGAGGCGCCTTTGTTTTCCGGTGTCCAGGCATTATCATAATAATACCTGAGTGAGTTACGCATCGGGGTATCAGCACGGTAGAATACGGTGAAGATCTCATTTCCGCCAACGCCGTTACCGAATACGTTCAGATCCAATCCCTTATAACCGAGGACAATATTGATGCCATAGGTGTAATCAGGAATTGCTTTCCCGAGATAGGTCATGTCAGCATCGCTGATCGTACCGTCTCCACTGACATCCTCTATTATGGCAGCACCTGTTTCAGGGTTAACTCCGTTGAATTTATAACCTCTGAAATACCATATCGGGTAGCCAACCTCAAAAGCTGACTCTACCTCGTTGTTGGTGCCACTTACACCGCCTTTGTTGTCAGTCAGGCGTGATATGGCAGGATCAAGGTAGGTAACCTCATTGTGAAGTGTGGCGAAGTTGGCATTTACGGCATAGGTGAAATCACCAATCCTGTCCTTCCATCCTGCTTCGAATTCAAAACCGCGGTTTAAAACGGAACCTGCGTTGACGACGGTGCTTGCGACACCAATTTCAGGAACAGGGTTGATCGTTACCAGAAGGTCTCTGGTCTTCTTGTCATAATAACCTGCTGAAACAGAGAGCCTGTCATTCAGGAATCTCAGGTCAATACCAAAGTCCAGCTGTTCCGAGGTCTCCCATCTGAGATCCGGGTTAGCCAGGCCTGAGGGTGCGGAACCATAGTCCGGAGCGCCGTCATCGACCATGTACTGATACCACGAGCTGTTGTAGGCGATTGTCGTGTTGTACATGTAGTTATTCAGTACATTGATATTACCGTTAAGCCCCCATGAACCACGGAGCTTCAGGTAAGTTACCAGAAACGGCTCA